>NZ_CP067136.1:1500000-1765000 GCF_028553785.1 Paracoccus fistulariae | reverse complement strand
CAGAAGTGAGAATGTTGACATGAGTAGCGACAAACAGGGTGAGAGACCCTGTCGCCGAAAGTCCAAGGGTTCCTGCTTAAAGCTAATCTGAGCAGGGTAAGCCGGCCCCTAAGGCGAGGCCGAAAGGCGTAGTCGATGGGAACCAGGTTAATATTCCTGGGCCAGGAGATGGTGACGGATCGCAGAGGTTGTCAGTCCTTATCGGATTGAACTGGCAGCTGAGCGGTTCCTGGAAATAGCCCTCCATGAGACCGTACCCGAAACCGACACAGGTGGACTGGTAGAGAATACCAAGGCGCTTGAGAGAACCACATTTAAGGAACTCGGCAAAATACCTCCGTAAGTTCGCGAGAAGGAGGCCCGATTGGCAGGCAACTGTCGGTCGGGGGCACAAACCAGGGGGTGGCGACTGTTTACTAAAAACACAGGGCTCTGCGAAGCCGTAAGGCGACGTATAGGGTCTGACGCCTGCCCGGTGCCGGAAGGTTAAAAGGAGAGGTGCAAGCCTTGAATTGAAGCCCCGGTAAACGGCGGCCGTAACTATAACGGTCCTAAGGTAGCGAAATTCCTTGTCGGGTAAGTTCCGACCTGCACGAATGGCGTAACGACTTCCCCGCTGTCTCAAATGTGGACTCAGCGAAATTGAATTGTCTGTGAAGATGCAGACTTCCCGCGGTTAGACGGAAAGACCCCATGCACCTTTACTACAGCTTCGCACTGGCATCAGGATTGCGATGTGCAGGATAGGCGGTAGGCTTTGAACCAGAGACGCCAGTTTCTGGGGAGCCATCCTTGAGATACCGCCCTTCGCACTCTTGATGTCTAACCGCGGTCCGTTATCAGGATCCGGGACCCTGCGTGGCGGGTAGTTTGACTGGGGCGGTCGCCTCCCAAACAGTAACGGAGGCGCGCGAAGGTTGGCTCAGAGCGGTCGGAAATCGCTCGTTGAGTGCAATGGCAGAAGCCAGCCTGACTGCAAGACTGACAAGTCGAGCAGAGTCGAAAGACGGCCATAGTGATCCGGTGGTCCCGAGTGGAAGGGCCATCGCTCAACGGATAAAAGGTACGCTGGGGATAACAGGCTGATGATGCCCAAGAGTCCATATCGACGGCATCGTTTGGCACCTCGATGTCGGCTCATCTCATCCTGGGGCTGGAGCAGGTCCCAAGGGTACGGCTGTTCGCCGTTTAAAGAGGTACGTGAGCTGGGTTTAGAACGTCGTGAGACAGTTCGGTCCCTATCTGCCGTGGGTGTTGGATACTTGAGAGGAGTTGCCCCTAGTACGAGAGGACCGGGGTGAACGTTCCACTGGTGGACCAGTTGTCGTGCCAACGGCAGTGCTGGGTAGCTATGAACGGACAGGATAACCGCTGAAGGCATCTAAGCGGGAAGCCCCCCTCAAAACAAGGTATCCCTTGAGAGCCGTGGAAGACCACCACGTCGATAGGCCGGAGATGTAAGTGCAGTAATGCATTCAGTTGACCGGTACTAATGGCTCGATAGGCTTGATTTGATCCGGAAGAAGACAGACTGTCGCTTCCAAAAGCATCCTTGGACAACAAACTGCACATGCAGCAACGCTGATCGCTTCTTTCCTGGTCTGGTGGCCCTAGCGCGAGCAAAACACCCGATCCCATCCCGAACTCGGCCGTTAAGTGCCGCTGCGCCGATGGTACTGCGTCTTAAGACGTGGGAGAGTAGGTCACCGCCAGACCTGGAAAGAAGCGAAATCTCTGATACGATGAAAATACGCGCAATCAAAACAAAGATCAGCGCAATCGGCGCGGGGTAGAGCAGCCCGGTAGCTCGTCAGGCTCATAACCTGAAGGTCGTTGGTTCAAATCCAACCCCCGCAACCAAAAATCTCCCGATATAACAGCGCGTTACGCCACACTTGGCTGTGTGGTATCATAATACCAAGCCGGCGACTCAACACCTACTCAACAAAAACGCGATCCTATGGGAGGATGAGTTCTGGAGCTTCCGGCAGGAGATTGGGCGATAGTGTCGTCTGCTGATAAATGCTGATCGTCGTCTGGATATTTAAGTTGTATTGATTCGCTCCGTTTTGCATTTCAGTCTTTGCGTATTCCGATTTGGCGTTTGCAGCTCCAATTAGGGAACCAAAATTAGCTGCCAGACCAAACAGAGAAGACAATTCCTGAAGTCCTTCCAAATCCGATGCTTCCTTTAAGGCGCGATCTCGATCAGCAGCAGCGCGCTCGTACAGCTGCCGAGCATCACGCATCTTCGCTCGTGCGGACGTAAGTTGCCCTTCAAGCCCCTTTTCTCGCAGTTCATCACGCATCCTATCTTCTAAAGTATCGAATAAATCGGCTTGAGCAGCCAGTTTACGCAAACTGTCGCTATCGGATGCCGAAGTGGCAAGGATTGACGTTCTGATGATCTCAGCAGTCTGCTGCGCATGCAGGCTGGCACTATCGGCCCTAAAGATCTCTACATCGCCATCCGGGAGCCTTGCGGCCCAATAAAACCGCATTTCCTTGTAAGTAAATGAGCGGCCCGCATCTAGGCTCTGCGCAGTCTCCAGTCCGAGATGAGCCAGCGCTGCCTTTGAAATGTTGATATTGACCAACGGATCCACGGGACGCCTTCCCGTCCCCAGCGAAATAGGCGGGTACGCGAAAGTGCTGCCGTCTGGATTGTTCAGCACGGTCACTGCAAAGAGCATGCCCTGTCCTTGCGGCAAATTTATTAGTGCACCGCCATAGCCGTCAACAACTTGGGAGCGATCATAGTATTCAGTCAGAAAGGTCGCGCCATAGGACAAGCCATCATCTATTGCACGCTCTAGCAATGCCTCACCAGCTGCACCCACAGCTACCTTTGTTCCCCCGGCTAATAGCCCACTCATGGTTCAGACACCCCTAAAGCCGCCATTATATTGCTCTGATGGCGCAGGTTGATATCTAGCGCCCTCCGGCAAAGCGCCTCGAAATACTGCGCTTTATAAGCGCTGATAATAAGCGCATTTAGTGCCTCAACCTGCTGCACAGTGCTTGTATACTGCCGATCAATACTAGCCTCCATGATGCTTGACAGTGCTAGTGGGCAGTCATTGTTGTTGATCACCTCGTATATAAAAGGGTGAGCAATTTCATCGGGAAAAACCGTTGGGGAATCCGAAATTCCCGTCTTGGAGTAGGAAAAAGACTGGTGTTCCATTCTAATGCCGGGACCGGGTTCATAACAATGACCGCTGATGGGGTCCGCAACGAGACAAGATGTATGTGTTGACCAGCACATCACTGTCTCACGAAGCTCAATGAGGTCATCTGATATCCAAGATCGCGCGACAATTTCTTGAATCTGTGACATGAGCGAGATCTTAATTGCGGTAAAAGAAGCGGGAACATCAGGATCAAGCGTGGCCCGGAAAAATGCCTCATACTCGCCGAGCGCACCTAACAAGGCCTGCGGGTCGATCTGGAGTCCACGCTCCATCATCTCCACGCGCAGCATGTCTGCGCCAATCAGAATCTCTGCGTCCTGAGCGAGAGCGAGATGCGGCGCACCATCAGCGATCAAACGATTTCCGCTCATTGATACGTCTACGAATATCCTTCGCGCGATCTGAAGACGGTCAAATATACTTGGCAACGCACGCAGATAGCCATCACTTGGTTCATCCTTGTGCGCATCAGGATCAAGCTCCAAGAACGCGGTATATGGCTCCCTCATCTTATAGTAAGCATCCGACAATTGGACGTTTTCGGGGATATTTAGAACATCTTGCCTGAGTTCGGCCAATTCGCTTAGAATCAGCTCGAGTTTCATGTCAATTGCTTCGATCTGAAGTCCCATTGCCTCAACTGCTTGATGCAGTGAAATCAGCAAAGGAACCGTGGGATTTGCCCCGCGCGAAAGGTACCCGGTCAAAGACGATGCTACACTGAATGCTGCGCTGGCAATCGCCACCCATCCCGCCCTGGCCGGAGCAGGAGCGAAAATAGCTGGCGCTGCGGCAAGAACGCCAATCGAGCAAGAGGATTTTAAGAATTCGCGCCTTAACATATAAAACCCGATATAATATTATGAGCTGGTTGGCCGATAGTTGAATACTGCGCGCCGGTGCAGCACCCTGTCAACCTTGCGGACGCCGAATTTTTCTGCCTCCGCCCGTTCCTGCACGGCCGCCGGATACTCAGCCACCGGCGGGCAGGCTGAATGATCAGAACCGTCCGTCCCGCAGCCTGTCAGCAAGGTCATCGCGATCACGGGGCCGATCCGCCCCTGCCTCCAGCATGTGTCGCACACAATGCTAGTGTGATGCCCGAGAGACTGATCGGTTCGCGTTTACCGGAAAGCGTCAAGAATTTTTGTCCAGATCCATGTTACAGGCATCTCATAGCCTCGGCCGGGCGTTCGAAAATAGGATTGATACCACTACCTTGCAGACTTTGGTGGTCTGCAGTGCTAAGCTGGCAGGGAGCCAGTAACGCCTACATGAAGCCGTACGGAGGACTATGCGAGTAACAAAGTCGATTGGTCGTCTTTTCCGCTCCGATCCCATTGTCATCGCCCAGCGCATGATGCGCCGAGCGGTTGCAATACTGGAGGCGACGATGGATCTAGTCGCCGAGGTCGTCACGTCGATCTGGAACGGTCTCAAGTCCCTCGGTCGGTTTCTTTTACGAGTTTTGAAAGGGATTGGCAATTCACTGTTCAGGATGAACGACTGGCTGGCACTGGCCATCCGCTACGTCGTTTTGATCACGAGCACTGCAGCGGTCGCCAGTTTCGGGCCAATATTGCTGGTGCTGCGCTACGCGTTTCCTGCGCTCGAGGTGCCGGCGTTGAGCAATGCAGCACGGAACTGGCCGTTTTGGGCGATATTCATCATTCTGTGCTTCTCGGTTTTCACGATAGCTGTCATTGTCGCTGAAATTAGGGATCGGGAAGCTAGCTTGGATGAAGCAACAGATTCCGCCCTAGCGCGCCTTCTCAAGAAAGTTTCGTTGTTATTTTCGCGCATCGTCGCCGCGGTTCTCATGGTTATTGCATTCATCAATATCAGTGGTTTGCGTAACGAGTTGCTGTGCTCTTCGGCGCGGCTGGCTGCGGTCTGCAGTGCTATCGACACTGCAGTCTGGGGCGTCGCCACACCTGATTTACCTGATGTCAGCAACGCTACCGCGCGACGTACCACATCTGAACTTGGCCCTCACGTGCCGATCGCGTCAGATTCCTCGGTCAATTCGGTGCAGCCAGCAAGCCGGGATCACGAATTGGAGCCATGGCTGTCGCAAACGCCAGAAAGTACGGCTGCAGCCACGGCGGAGCCGCAAAATCTTGGCCAACCCGGCCTCGCCGCGATACCTCCCGCACAAGCCGCCACGCCAGTCTTGGGGCCTGCGCCCGAAACCCTGAAGGCGGAACCGTCTGCGCCAGCACCGAGCGAACCGACGGCTGCCCAGCGGCCAGACGCTGGGACGGCAAGAGATACCCCATCAGAGCTAGCGGCACCGCCCGTCGCCCCGGCACTTAATGTAAGCAGTAGACCACCAGAACGGCCAACAGACCCACAAAAATCCCAAACAGTCCCCAGCCAGATGTCGATCGCGCCGAATCAGACCGCGTCAACGCCGCGCAGCACTAGACAAGTTGCCCCGCAATTGTGCGACGGACAAAATCGCGTCATTAGAAGGCGCGGACTGACTTGCGTGGTCGATCCCTGCGGCAATATAGTCCCAAATATTAACCCGGCTTGCGATGACCTTTGATAAATCTCTCATCATCCTGATCACGGCTTGGCTTGCTGGCTGCTCAACGAATGAGCAGTCCTCGGGCGACCGCAGCAACCTCATCGTGTTCGACTATGTCCAATCGTCTATGAGCGATCAGGAAAATCGTGCCGACTCGCTGGCATGCGGGATGCGCCCTAGCATGGGCGGGCCGACCCAGCTTACCTCTCGGCAAGAGGATCTCGTAGAGATTGATGAATGCATGCGTAGCAAGGGCTACGAAATCAATCCGGTCCTGCAACTTACATATTACGGTGACGGCAAAAGCCTTGAACAGGTGCGCGCCGCCTATCTCACCTGCGGTGGACGGGAATATGGCGCCAACAAGCTGCCGGTAACTCATGAACGTGATATAGTTAGAATAGATGCTTGCATGCGACAGAAGGGGTTCGACGTCCGACCGGGCTAGGAGGTGCGCAGTGTTGTGTGGACATCTCGTCTGATTCTATCAGGACGTTGCAGAACTATAGATCCCTAATTTCCTGACCAATTTTCAGCCATTGTGATCAGATGCACCCCCACAAGCCAGCGCTTGCTGCCGCAGGACATAGTAATCCGTCATCATCCCCACGACGACGGATTCCCTTGGCATCGCTTCGATCTCCGCCGCCGCCGCTTCCTGCAGCGCTGCCGGATACTGGACCACCGGCGGGCAGGCGCCATGATCAGAACTTTCCGTCCCGCAGGCGCTGAGCAAGGTCATCGCGATCACGGGGCCGATCCGCCCCGGCTTCCAGCATGTGTCGCAGCGCATCATTGGTCCTTTCCATGTGTTGCAGGCGCTCGGCGGCGCGCCCGGCGGTTTCGCCGGATCGCCTTGCGCCGAGGGTGAAGAGAAGAATGGCTGCGGCGAGGGCCAGCCAGGGCAGCGCCCGCCGCCAGAGGGTTGTGAGGGCGGCGATCATCGCCGCCCCCGCTTCCAGTCGTCCAGCCGGGCGTAGATGGTGACGGCGATTCCGGCCAGTGCCAGCGCGATGAAGACCCAGCGGAAGGTATCAAGCCAGGGCACCAGCGCCTGCACGGCGCCCTGCGTCTCGGCGATGCCGTCCTGCAGAACTTCGATACCGGCAGCGCCGACGGTCGCGATGCCGGCCGTGCCACCGCCTTTCAAGGTGCGGCTGTCCGCCAGCTTTTCGCGTGCCGGTGGCCGGTCGGGTGCAAAGCGCGATACCCTGTCCGGAAACGGCTCGCCCCAGACCCGGGCCGGTCCGGTATCGATATGGATGAAGTTCGACCGTGGATAGGTGCCGATGCCGGTGAAGCCGGCCTCGCGCGCGGCGGCAATGAAACCTTCCGGATCGTGGTTCGCCATGGAGATGTCGAAACCCGCGCCGGACAGGTGCAGAGATTTCGTCGCGCCGCCGACCCGGGCATTGTGCTCGGGGCTGCGATAGGCCGAGTTCACGATCATCGGCCGGTCGAGGGCGCGGCGCAGGGCCTGCAGCCGGTCAAGGGCCTGCTCGTTGACAAGCAACCTGCCGGTGCCGCGACAGGCGATTTCGGCCGGGGAAAAATCCGGCCAGCGCCATGCGGTGGCGGGGACATTGCGCCAGTGCTGATAGAAACTCATGTCGGTTCTCCATGTGAAAAAACCGCCCCCGGAATTGGGGACGACCGGTTGCGGTGGGTTTCGATTGGGGCGATCAGCTGGGGCGATCAGCGCGGCGGCAGGCGCTCGCGGATGACCTGTGTGTCGGTGTGGATCCGGGCCAGATCGCGGTCGATGCGATCGAAACGGCGGTCGGCTTCGGCATTTGCTTCGTTCTGCCGGACGGCGAGGGTGCGGATCTCGGCCGCGAGGCCGGTGATGGGATCGTTGATCGGCTGTCCGGGACCATCCTTCTGTCGGCGCAGGCCTTTCACCACAGCACCGATGGCGCCAATAATGGCCAGTGCCAAAGCGGTCAGCCCGGCCCATGCCGGTTCATCGAGCCCGTTCAGAATGTCCAGCATCGGCACCGGTCCTGTAGGCCGCGAGAAGATCGAAGAGGCAGGCCACGGCACAGGTGCCCGCACCGATGCCGAGGGCGGGCTGCTGGCCGAGGCACCAGGGCAGGGCAAAGATCATCGCCAGAAAGGCGAAGATCCCGGCGCCCAGCACCGCGCCGATCATCCGCAGCAGCGGCGAGCGCCGCCATGCGCCATTGACCACCAGCCCGGCCATGCGCAGAAGGGCGATCCATGAGAGCGGCATGGCCAGCGCCGCCTCGTTCAGACCCGCGCTCAGGAAACCGGCAAAGCCCGGATTCTCCGCCAGCGTATCGCCGGGCAGGGCAACGGTAATGGCAAAAACCAGCAGCAAGGCAGATGTCATCCATTCCAGCCCACGGCCGTGATGCAGAAACACGTCGGAAAACCTCACGAGGGCAGCCCCACGGTCAGGAGATGGATGGCGATGCGCACCGCGCCGCCGGTGAAATTCCCGCCGCGTGCCGTCAGCCGGATCGGGGTGTCGGCATAAAAAGCCTGCGGGCCGACGACGCCGCGATTGGTGCTGCCAGCGGCAATCCCCAACGAGCCGCCGAATTTTGACGCCTCGCCGACAATGCCGCAGTCATAGGATGTGGCGCCGGTGACTGCCGTCACTGTGCGCGACGATACGCCCAGCACGATGGCGCGGTCGGGAATGGTGACGGTGCTGTCGCGGCTGGTCCCCGACAGGCTGGACAAGGTTTCCTCGATGACCGCCATGCCGGTACTGGCACCATTTGCGCCCTTTGCCACAGCGACCGATGGTCCCTGCGCGATGAACCCCATGGCATCGACCAGCGGCAGCCATGCGGCGCCGGTCCAGACCAGCACCTGCGCTTCGTCCTCGACCCATGCCAGCCAGCCGGGCTGTGACGGGAACCGCATCCATGCCCCGTCCAGCCAGCAGGCGACATTCCCGTCCCAGCCGGACCAGACGCCCGTCGCACTGGGCGCGACAATGTAACGCGCGCCCTCGGCCGGGCTGGCGGGCGGTGCCGCCAGAGCCCGGGTCACGATGGACAGCTGCACCATGGCATCGAGCATGCGCAGCGCCTCGTTATGGGTGACGTGTTTCTGTGCCTGTGCGGCCATGAGGAAAGGCAGCGCCAGATGCGCTGTGGTCTCGGACATTGTCTTGTTCTCCTGCTGTTCAGAACCAGAGTGTGGTGATGGGGGCGGCGCCCGGGCCATATGCTTGGCCGATCTGGGCGATGCGGACACGGAGGCTGTCGCCCGGTCCCAGCAGCGCGCCCCAATCCGCCAGCTGCTGTGCGGCGGAATAGATGACATGGGTGGTCGATGCGGTCAGGGTGCGGGTGACCTCCGCGCCGTCGAGAATCTCCGCCTGCCAGTCTTCACTGGCCTCGCTCATCGGGATGGCGGCGGCGTTCCAGCTGTCCGCGGCGAGCGCCCGGTCGCGACGGATCCAGCGGATCTCCAGATCTCCCGGTTCGCGCCCATGCTGCCAGGGCTGGCGGACATGGACCGGCGCGAAGGGACGGAGCCCGATCCCCTCGGGTGTGAAGCTCTGGGCTGCATAGCTGGAATCGCTGACCGGCTGCGATGCCGCGCCGATGCGCCACATGGCGGGCAGGCCGAGATCGGCCTCGGGGATCGGCAGGGGCACCAGCTGCTCGTCCAGCATGACGATGCGGGCACCGGAGGCCACGACCGGCGCCATGTCCATCTCGGTGCCGCGCTGCCCGCGCAGCAGCTTTGAGAGGCGATAAAGACCCGGCGCAATCAGCTCGGCCCGGGAAAACTGCAGCACCTCCCAACGCCCGTTCGGCTGTTCCACAGCCATGGCGTTCTCGCCCGCGAAGAGCCGGATATCACTGACGCTTTCCAGCGTGCCGTCCGGAAGATCGAGATAGATCTGATTGCCGTGATCGAAGCGCGAGTGTGGCCCGGCATGAAGCGGCGCCACCAGCACGCCCATCCGCGCCCGCCGCGAAAACGTCGTCATCAGATCGAAGCCCGAACTTTCAAAGCTGCGGAAGACCGCCATCTGCCCGGGCCATGGTTTTGCATGGGCAGCGATCAGCGGCTGATGCGGGGCCTGATCCTCGCGAAGCTGCGGCAGATCGAGAAAGGCCAGGGTCGGCGGGTTGAAGGTGACCGGACGGGCGAGGCTTGCCGGTCGCGGGCTGCCGGGCGGCAGGTCGTAATTGTCGCGGTCCTGCCGGATCGCCTCGATGGCGCGGGACTCGGCATCGGCCACCGACAGGATCCGCATCTCCACCAGCCGCCCGTCATGGTCGAGATGAATCACATCGCCCGGATCGATGGCCAGCCGGGAGGGTGGCAGGCGGAAGGCGCCGGTCTCGCGTCCGGTCCAGGCCTCCATCAGAGCCCGGCGGCAGCGCCGCTCAGCCTCTTCGGGCGGGACGGCCACGGCAAAACTGTCCGAGGCGACGCGGCTTGCGTCGACGGTGATGCGGTTCGCCTCGACGGTCAGCCCGTCGTAATCCTCGTCGGAGCGGGCCACCTGCCATTTGAGGGCCTGCGGCAGTTCGGTTTCCTGTCCCCGGGTCAGATCCATCACCTCGCCCTTACTATTGGCGACCATGTCATCGGGCGAAATGGTCGCCACCGCTGACTGACCGCGCATGACAAAGCGGATCACACCTTCGCTCTCAGTGGCGTCAAAGCCGAACTGCCGGGCCAGCATGGTGATCGAGGTGCGGGGGCTTTCCAGCGCCGAGATGACACACCCGTCGCAGGCGCCGGTCAGGCCGGAGACATCGATCCATGCCTCGGGCAGCCCGGCGCGCCGGCAGAGATGGCGGATGAGGGCGGCAAGCGAAACTGCCCCCAACCGCCCGGTCAGCCAGTGGCCGAGCCGCCAGTTGGCGCCGTCCGACCAGACATCCGGCAGTTCGGGAAAGAAAGGATAGGGCCGGGCATCCCATGTCCATGCCGCGCATTCCGAAACCTCGACCATGCGACCCGCATATTCTGTCGAGGCTGGGTTGTTCGATGCCTTGTTCCAGAAAGTATAGGTCGCCTCGAGATATGCCCGCTGAATGGCATCGTCCCGCCAGCCGCGCGAAAAATACGGCACGAAGCTTTCGGACGACTTCGGATCATAAAACACATTCGGCTGGTTGGTGCCGCGGTCTATGGCGGGGCAGCCGAGTTCGGTGAAGCGGATCGGCTTTGACCGCGGCAGCCATGCGGTCGGGGTAGCGGATTCCACGCCGCCCGGCCGGTCGTAATGGCGGTTCGACCACCATGCGCGCAGGTCTTTATATCGGAAGACCCATGGCTTGGTATGCGCGCCATCGCTGATCGGAGTGCGGATCTGTGCCGCCCGATCCGCAACTGATCCATAGAACCAGTCATAGCCTTCGCCGCCCGCGATGTTGGACTGCAGATAGGCGCGGTCATGGATAGACGGCCATCCTGCCTTTGCGTCGAGATGATCCCAGCCATCGCGCCAGTCCGAGAGCGGCATGTAATTGTCGATGCCGATGAAATCGACGTTCTGGTCGCCCCAGAGCGGGTCGAGATGAAAGAAAACGTCCCCGCTGCCGTCCTGGGGATGATGCCCGAAATATTCCGACCAGTCGGCGGCATAGCTGATTTTTGTCACTGGCCCGAGGATCGTTCGCACGGCCGCAGCGAGAGACCGCAGTTGTGCCACGGCCGGATAGACGGAGGCCGAGGACCTGATCTGCGTCAGCCCGCGCAGTTCCGAGCCGATCAGGAAGGCATCGACACCTCCGGCCAGGGCGCAGAGATGGGCATTGTGCAGGATCATCCGCCGGAGACCCCAGTCTTCCTCCGGTCCGGCCCATGTCACCGTCTCGCCGGAGATCGCGAAATCCGAAGGCTGAGCGCTGCCGAAAAACGCCTCGACCTGATTTGCCGCCGCTGCGGTTCGGTCGACCGATCCGGCAAAGCCCGCGACTGGTGCGCAGGTGATCCGCCCGCGCCATGGCAGCACCGGCTGGCCGAGGGTGTCGGCATGATCGGAATACGGGTCGGGCAGGGTATTGCCGGCCGGGATATCCATCATCAGAAAGGGATAGAAGGTGACCCTGTGTCCCCGCGCCCTGATGGCCCGGATCGCCTCGATCACCGAGAAATCCGCCGGGGTGCCGCCATAGACCGGGCGTCCCTGATCGTCGGGGCTGACCACTTGTGCCGCATCGCGGGTGACGCCGTTCACCGACCATGCCGGTGTTGTGGTTTTCTGCGGGATCTCGACCTTCGGTCGGATCTGGCAATGACCGGCGCGGAGATCGTCGCCGAACCATGACACGACCAGCGAGACGGACCGGACCGCCGGGACCATGGCTTCCAGGCGGTCGAGCGAGACTTCCAGATCGGAGATGCCAGCCATGGCATTGACGTTCTCGGCGCCGCCCTCGGCTTTGCGGACCACGGATGTAGCATAGGCGAATTCGCCGGAGGCCGGGATCATCGTCACCGCCGGGACCAGCCCCTCCGCCGTGTCGGGATCGGCCAGTGGCCGGAACACCTCGAAGGAAAGCTGCGGCAAGCGATTGCCGAAGGGGGCCAGCGGCAGATCCTCGAAGACGACATAGGCGGTGCCGCGATAGGCAGGCGTGGCATCAGCGCCCATCTTCGCGGCGATGAACGGGTCTGGCGCCTGATCTTCATCGCCCGGATACCAGCGCCATGTGACATCCTTCAGATCGACGATATCACCATCGGCCCAGATCCGGCCGATGCCGGTGACGGCGCCCTCGCAGAGTGCGACAGCAAAGGAGGCATAGTAGAGATATTCGGTGGTCTCGACCTTGGGACCACCGCCCTTGCCGCCGCCCTGTTTCCTGCGGTTCACCTCTTCGCGGAAATCCGTGGCCCAGATGATATTGCCGCCGATGCGCATCCGGCCATAGAGGCGCGGGATGACGACACCCTCGCTGGCTGAGGTCAGGCGCAGGCTGTCGAGGCGCTGCCCTTCGATCCGCTGGCCGGGCATCAGCGAGGAAACGATCCAGCTGTCGACCATGCTGCCGATGGTCGATCCGATCATGCCGCCGATGGCCGCACCCGAAAACCCTATGACCGCCCCGCCAAAGCCGCTGCCGATGGCGGTGCCGACGGCGCCCAGAATGATCGTGGCCATGGATCAGCTCTCCGTCGCGGCTGCGGGAAAAAGAAAAGCGAAGGCGATGCGCCGCCGCCAGGCAGTGGTCAGCGCTTCCTCGATAACGCCGAGGCGTTCATAGGCGTGGATGAAGCGGTCCGGCGCTGTCAGAATGCCGCAATGCTTGACGATGGCGCCGGAGCGCATCCGGAACAGGACGACCGCCCCGGTTCCGGCTCCAGTCGCGTCGATACGGATCAGAACATGCTTTGCCGCCTCGGCCAGCACCTCTTCGCACCCCGTTTCGCCCCAATCGCGCGAATAGGCGGGCACCGAGAGCGTTTCCGGTCCCAGCAGCTCCCGCCAGACACCGCGAATGAGGCCGAGGCAGTCGCAGCCCGCCCCGCGCCGGCTGGCCTGATCGTGATAGGGTGTGCCAAGCCAGCGTCTCGCGATGGCGACCACCCGCTGCGGATCGGCGGGCATCACAGCACGCCCCCGTCATTGGCGCTGCCGGGCTTCGCATAGCGCGTGATGGCGTCCTGCCCCGGTATGTGGGGAAAGCCGCGAAAATTGACAGCATTGCCGAATTTTGCCCGGCAGGTTTCCAGCCGCTTGTCGCAGCCCGCGCGGATGGTGAAGGCGTCGCCCATCCCGATCCCGCGCACCGGGGCTTCCAGCAGGGTCAGGGTGACCGCGCCGCCGCCCGCTTCATGCAGCGCGATCTCGGCCGCGCGCCCGGCATCGGCGCCGCTGGTCCATGTCAGCGATCCGAAGTCGAACCAGCCGTTGGCAAAGCCCGAGAGCCCGGTGGCGATGAAGGCGCGGTCGCGGAGGATGTCTGCGACATGGCCGCGGCCGGTATAGGCGGGGTCATCGAGATTCACCCGGCATCGCCCATCCCCGAGAGCGGCATCGCAGCTGCCCTGAAACACCCGGCCCACGGTCTGGCCGAGCAGATGCGAGAGGCTGCGGATCTCGGCCACGAAACTGGACTGGCCCCGGCGCAGCTCGCCGATGGCGCCGCGGCGCATCAGCACCCGCTGGCCGGGCTCCTGCCAGTTCACCCGCCAGAGTTCCACCAGCGCATTGTCCCAGCGCCCGTCCAGAATATCACTCTCGGTGATCCGGTCCGACGACAGCGCGCCCTCGGCATCCTGTGCATCGACCGAAAGATCAGAGCCCGACCTGATCTCGGCGGCGGCAAAGCCGCTCTCCGGTTCGAAACTGGTGCCGCCAAACCCGAGCACCCGGTCGTGATCGGTAAAACCCATCACCACGCCATCGGTGCGAGTGATCTTCCAGCACCAGGCCAGTGTGGTGGTGCCGCTGGCGAGATGTGCCTGCAGGGCAGGAGAAAGGTCTTTCATCGTCTGATCTCCAGAAGCGGGATGGAGGTGATCGAGCCGAGGCGCTCGATATCGAGGGTCACGTCCAGCGCGTCGCTGTCGAAGCGCACCGGCACGTCGAATTCGAAGCCGGCGGTGATGGCGATCCCGTCGCCGGGCGCGGCGGCGAAGCTGACCACGCCGGTTGCCGCATCCACGCTCCAGCCGCTGGCCTGCGGTGCGCTGTTCAGGGCAATGGTGACGGTGCCCGCGACCGGTTTTGTGATGGCCCGCGTCCAGACCTGCGCGCCCGAGGCATAGCGCTTCACCAGCTGGAACGTGGTCGTCACACCATCGCCGGTGCCGATGACCTGATCGGTGGCAGCCGGGATCTGCGAGGGCGGGCAGGAGCGATAATCCGACCAGTCCTTGAAGCGGAAGCCGTGCAGCCTTGCGTTGCGGGCCTCGAAGAAAGCGACGACTTTCGCCAGATCGTCGGCGCGGCGGATGCCATAGCTGACATCATAGCGGCGGCGCGAACTGGCCCATGCCGCATTGCGCTCCTCATCGCCGGAGGCCAGTTCGACGATGGTGGTGCGCCGTTCCGGCCCGCCGCGGGCGCCGCGCGAAATATCGTCGGGAAAGCGGATCTCGTGAAACATGGCTACATTCCTCTCCGGCCCATGGCGACGGCGCGGGCGATATCGGCCGAGACCTGCGCCCGCGACTGCCGAAAACTCTCGGCATCGCGGGTCTGGATATTGACGGTGACGCCGCCATGGCCTGCGGCCTCGCGGCGCGACAGTACCCGCTCGCCGCGCTGCAGGATTGCCGGGACCTCGTCCGAGCGCAGCCCGGCCCAGCCGCCGGAATGCATGCGCGGGGCATTGGCAAAGATGCTTGCCGGGACCATGCGTGCCGTCCCGCCCGATCCGACTATGCCGCCAGCATGCATGACATTGGCCATCACCCCGGCGCTGCCCAATGACCCTGCCCAGCCGCTCAGCGCGCCTGCCAGCGGTCCGAGCAGAAAGCGCCTTGCGCCGATCTTTGCGAAATCGGCGATGATCGAGGTGACCAGATCCCGGATCGAGGCCTTGCCGGTCCTGACGAAATCGCCGATGGCATTCTCGGCGCTCTGAAATGCCCCGGTCAGCGCCGCGCCGATGCCGCTGCCCATGTCGCGGGCACTCTCGGCATAATCCGACAGCGATTCCGCGACCGCCTCCCAGCCCCGTTTCGCTTCTTCCGCGCCCTCTTTCACCTCGCGTCCGGCCTGCTTTCCGGCCGCGCCCGCGCGCCGAGCGGCACCACCGGCCTTCTCCAGTGCCTGATCGAGACCGCCTGCTGACGCTGCAGCATCGTTCAGCGCCTCCGCCCCCTCGGTTCCGCCGGCCGACATCGCCTCCTGCAGCGCCTGCCAGCTTTCCAGCGGTGCTGTCGCCGCCTCCCCGAAAGCGCCTGCCTGTTCGAGATAGTCTGCCGCGCGGGATGCAGCCTCGCCCGCGAGATCGCCGAAGAGATCGGGTGCTTCGACATAGCTGCGGGCGAAGGCGTGGGCAAAAGCATCCGCGGCTGCGGTCCCTGCATCGGCCGCCGCGCCCTCGAAGGGATTGTCGATGCGGCCGAGGTCCAACGGATCGAGCCTGCCGATCTCGGCCCCTCCCTCACCGACGGCCCAGTCCGGCAGCAGGGCCAGCGCGCCGTTGATCGCAGCGATAAAACTGTTGATGCGGGTGACGACGCCGTTCAGCATGGCCTCGATGCCCGAGATCAGCCCGTTCGCCGCCTGAAACGCGAAATCGCCGATGGTGCCGGGCAACCGTCCCCAGATCGCCGCCACCGCATCGAAACCCCCGGACCAGACGGCGACCGTGCGGTCGACGGCGGTGACGGTGCCGCTGAGGATTCCGTCCAGCACGGTGAAGACAACGGCCCGATAGCTCTCCCAGCCTGCCCCCATCAGCGCGAAAGCCCCCTGAAACGCCATGCTGATACGTTGCCCGATTTCCATGGCGAGGCTTCCCAATAGGCGGAAGGCTTCACCGAGACCGCCCACCTTCTCCACCAGCCGGGTGAACTGATGGATCAGCTCGCCCGCCGCAACGATCAGGGCGCCGATGCCGGTGCGGATCAGCGCCACCCGCAGGGCGGTCAGCGCGGTGGCGAGGCTGAAGGTCGCGATCCGGGCCGCAACGAAGGCCGCAACCCAGCGCCCGGCCATGAAACCGGCAAAGGCAATCCCGATCGATGCCAGCCGTTCGAGATTATCGGCCACCATGATCAGGACATCGGCGACGGCCGAGGAGGTGCCCATCATCCGGTCCCATGTCCCGACCATGCGCAGGGCGGTATTGCCGATCAGCGTGAAGGCATCGCCGATGGTCGCGGGCATGCTGTCGGCCTCTTCGCGCAGGCGGGTCAGATTGCCCAGCAGGGCACTGCGGATGACATCTCCGGTGATCCGACCATCCGAGCCGAGCTGGCGCAGGCCCGAGACCGTGCTGCCGAGTTCCTCGGCCAGCAGTTCTGCCAGCCGCCCGCCGCTCTGGATAATGGTGTTCAGATCGTCACCCGCCAGCACGCCCAGCGCCATGGCTTTGGAGAGCGCGTTCTGGACGGATGCCGCGCGTTCGGCCCGGGCGCCGGACACCACCATGGCATTGTTCAGCGCCTCCGTGAAATCGAGGCTCTCGGCCGTCGACAGGCCCAGTTCCCGCAGGGCGGTGGCATTTGCGAGCCAGGATTCCGTCGTCTGGCCCAGTTCCGAATAGGTGCGACGCGCCATGGCGGCCAGCCGCTCCATGACCAGCGCGCCCTTTGCCTGTGATCCGGTGGCCAGATCGACGCGCGAGCGCAGATCGGTCCACTGATCCGCATAGCCCTGCACCTGCCGCAGGCTGAAGGCGCCGGCGGCAATGCCGGCGAGACGCTTCAGCATGATCCCGGCACGGCCCACCTCGGCCGACATGCGCCGGAAGCTTTTTGCCCCGGCATCGCCGACGCCCTGCAGTTCCGCACGGACCTGCCGCCCGTTCTCGGCCACCAGCCGGACGGACACCTTCTTCTCAGCCATGATTGTCCCGGTCCTTCCCGATCTGTTCCTTCGTGCGGCGGATCATCTCCGCCTCGATCACCGGCAGCAGCTCGGCGATGGCTACGGCCGGAATCCCAAGCGCGCGCCCCAGCGCAAGCGCGGCCGTCATGTCCCAGCCCAGCACGGCGCCGGGAATGGCCCGGATCTGGCCCGACAGCCGCCCGGCCAGATCCCAGACCGCCCAGCCTTCCTCGGTCTGCGGTGCATTCAGCCGCGCCGGGCAGTCTTCGCAGAGGCCCGGGCACGCTTGGCAGTAGCGGTCGCCCCCACCGAACTGCCAGTCGGCGAGGGCGCGGAGGCGTTTTTTTCCTGATCCAGCATCAGATGCGGTGCGAGGCAGTCGCGCTGAAACGCCTCGAAGATCGGCCAGATATCCAGTAATGCGTCGATCCCCTCAGAGGTGACCGGCAGCGGGTTCCCCGCCGCATCGCCGACACCCTGCCAGTCGAGAATGACCCGGCGGGCGACCGCCTTGGCCATGGTGACGGCCAGTGCCTCCTGCGGCAGATCCTCGCTCATGTCCGAGGCGGCGATATCGCTGCGGGCGGCGGCCATGATAGCGGTGGTGACCGGCGCCACATGCAGGCGCAACCCGGCGCCGAGATCGAGCCAACGGGGCTCGGCGGTGAGGTTCAGACGGATCATGGATCAGTAGCCTTCGATGTCATTGGTGAGGGTGATGGTGGCCATGCGGCCGGTGACGGGATCGCGCGCCGCCTGCCAGTCGAAGCTGGCCTGCACCCCGGCCGGGCCGCTGATCTCGATCCTCGGGCGCGGCAGATAGACGGCATGGGCGGTCAGCGTCAGGCTCTGGCCTGCGGGCAGCTCATAGGAGAACTGCAGCGCGCAGGGCGTGCCGCTGATCGCCTGCTGCACCAGCGTGCTGTCGGCAAATCGCACTTCGATCTGACCGGTCAGCGCCGCGATGGTCGGATCGGCCCCGTCGATCATGCCATCGGCGCGGATGGTCTCGATCCGGTCGAGATTGTTGGAGTATGTCAGCTGCGCCGAGACAACATTGCCGAGGGCTGCGCCGTTTCGTTCCACGGATCCGTTGAAATGCCCGAAGCGGATCAGCTCGAAGTCCGCAAGCGTGCCGGCCTGCGATGTGGTCGTCACCGTCTCGCCCTGCGCGATCAGCCTTACGGTGGCCGTCAGCAGACCGGATCGCTGCAGCGTCCAGGAGAGCTGGTTCAGCATCACGCCGGAATACATGGCATAGCGCGGGACTTCCGGCATACCGGTCTCGATCGCTATCGAGGGCAGGGACCAGTTGCCGCTGCGGAATTCGTGGACATAAGGCCCGGTGCCGGTGGTCACGGGCGCGCCGAACGCTGCCTTCAGCCAGAAACCGAAAGCTTCGGCATCGATCGGCACGCTCAGATCGCCATCGGCGGTGATCGCATCCTTGATCGGGGCCAGCGGATCGCGGCCGTAGCCCAGCAGTTCGGAAGACAGGAGCGGCTGTTCGGCGCTGAGGGTGGAGCTTGCGAAGGGCAGGCGGGTGAAACTGCCCGCGGGCGGTGTGCCATAGGTGCTTTCGAACGCGACCGCCAGCTGCGATCGCGCCCCCTGGGCTCGGGCCATGGAAAATCCTTTCAGTGGTTGTGAGGTGGCCTGTCAGGCCAGTGCATCTGCGGTGGTGTAATGGAGGGTGATGCCCAGCGCGGCGGCGCGGATGGTCGTGGCGCCCTCGACGGGCAGATCGGCCGGTTCCGGGGCCTCGGCCTCTATCCAGTCGCAGATGCCGCCAAGCGTTCTGTCGCCGGCCAGCAGGGCACCGATGGCGGCGGTCAGGGCATCGAATCTCTCATCGAGATCGCCGCCGCGCAGAAACACTTCCAGTTCCGCGCGGTGCTGCCAGTGCCAGCGGAGCGGCGACAGGGTCACTTCAGGTGTGCCCGGCGTGCCGTCGCGCAGGATCACGAGGCCCGCATCCGGGATGCGTTCCGGCAGCACGGCATTGCGCATCACGGTCGCGCCGCCCGGCATTCCCAGCAGCGCTTCATGCAGCGCCTTCAGCACGGTCTCGCGGCGGGTGATCATGTGATCCCGCTCCAGCGCCGGGCAATCGCGGCGGGCAGGGCGGCGAGTGCCGCCTCCGCCGGCCGTTCCAGATCCAGCCGCTTGCTGAGCCGGACCTGCGGCACCAGCAGGAAGATCGGCACCGAGGTCAGCCCGCGCCCGGTCTTTGACCGCGAGCGGACGGCACGGCACTTTTTGCTCAGCCGGGCCTCGGCGATAAGCAGGCTGGGGCCGCTGCGGCGATAGATGAAGCGCAGGCGCAGACCGGTGCGCCGCTCCCATTCGCCGGGCGTGATGCGCCCGCCGCGCAGGCTTTTCCCGGCGGCTTCTGTCGGGATGGCCAGCCAGAACCCGTCGGCCGAGCGGATCAGCGGGCCGGTATCATGGGCCTCAAGGATCACCGGAGCCCGGCTCCAGACCATGGCGGCGGCATTCAGACTGTCGCGGGTCTTGGGATAGGTCTCGGATCTGATGGTCCGGGCGACACGATGCCCAAGACCGGCACGGGTGATCTGACCGCGCCAGTCGTCGCGCAACCCGTTGCCGGCATGTTTGACCGCAGCCGTCACTGCCTTCTCGCCGGCCGCAATCTCGCCCCGCATCAGTTCTGCAAGATCGGTGATGGAGGCCGAGAGCTTCATAGAGGCCGCAGATCGAGGGTCCAGATCAGCCGTTCGCGATCGCGGAGGGGCTCGCCCTGCACCTCGAAGGTCTCGTCGTTGATCGTCACCCGGTCGCCCGGTCCGGGTTCGGGGACCTGCGCGATCATGACATCGGCCCGCAGGGTCTCGGACCAGACCCGGGTGCCGCCGAAACCGGTCACCTCGTCCGGCGCTTTGCGGATCAGCCGGATCGGCAGGGCCGGTTCGACGCCGCCCGCAAGCCATTGCGCGTCCACGGCCATGTTCGGATCGGCAAAGACCCGGGCCAGCGCGGTCTCGAAAGCCAGCATCAGACCGCCACCCCGTTCAGCCGCACCCGGCCGATGGTCTCGCCCGCCGTGCCGCCGGTTGCCTGCATGGCAATGCCGATCAGGGTGTTGCCAGTGGCCGTGGTTGTGGCCCGTTCGTTCGCAGCGTCCCAATAGACTTTTGTGCCGACGGACCAGGCCTGCGAGGGCTGTTTCGGCAGGTCGAAAATGCCGGTCACGGCAATGCTGCAGTCCTTGCCCTGACCGATATCGGTGACCTCGACGGTGGCACAGGCGACGCCGAAGAGGCCACCGGAGAGGAGATAGCCTTTGCCGCCGATGACGCTGTCGCCGAGGAGGAGGGCCTCGGTCGGGACGGTGATGACATTGCTCTGGGCAACAAAGTTCTTCATGGGAGCATCCTTTCGGGATTGTGTGTTGCGCCGAAGGGCGCGGTGGCCCTACGGTCGGGATGGAGCTGTGGCATGGGTGAAAAACCCGGAGACGATGGCGGCAATGCCGCGCAGGAAGAGCAGTGCCAGCTGATCGGTCGATTGTGGGACGAAGGTCTGGCGAGCGGGCCTGCCGCGTCCGGCACAACCATGGCCGATATCAAGGCAGAAGCCCGCCGTAACCATGATCAGGACGGCGCCGCACCCGGGTTGCGATAGAGCCCGCGCCAGTCGATGGCCTTGGCGGCGAAATCGTGCCGCGCCTTGATCTCGAGCCCGTCGACCTCGAAGCCGGTGCGGGTCTCGGTGAAGACGCCCTCCTGGCCGTCGAGATAGGCATATTCCACGGTGTCGATGCGGGCCGGATCGGCGGCGAGAAACCACGGATCCTGACCGCTGGCCGGGATCAGGCGCGGTTCCTCGATGACTTCCAGCCGTCCCGAGAAGGTGTTGACCTCGGCGGTGCTGCCGGGTGTGGTCGCCGTGACCTGCTTGCGGGCCTCGACCGCGCGCGGGCCGGGCGGCGTCAGGATCCAGCGCGGCAGGATCGAGATCAGCCGGTCCTCGAGGCCCTTCTGCTGGCCGAAGGCGCGATAGGCCGAGGCCAGTGCTGATTCCGAGATCGTCGAGGCGGTCCCGCTATTACCGTGATCGGCATGGAAGAGGGTCTTGCCGTCGCCCATGGCGGGGTTCTGCATCAGGATCGAGTAGACGATGTCGGATTCGAGATCGGCCGCCGAGGCGCCGAAGGAGGCGGGCAGGCGGGTGAAAGCGTCGAGGTCATCATTGATCAGCACCTGCCGGGTGATGGCAACAATGCGCCCATAGGTGGCGAGCGCATAGACCTCGCGGCCCTCACCGATGGTGCCATATTGAAACTCGCCCGATTCCAGCACCTTCTGCAGATCGGGCGCGCCACCGAGCTGCGTCCGCTGCACGGGTTTGAAATCGGTGATGGTCGCGCGGCGCGCCCAGGCGCCGAAGGTCCGCGGCGTCGACGCATAGGCCTGGCGCAGGGTGGCATTGGCGACATTGGCAAGGATCGCCGGGAAATCGCTGGTGGCGTGATAGCCTGTGGCGCGCTGCTCGAAGGCTGCGCGGGCCACCTCCATCTTGGACATCCCGCGCGTGCTGCCGCCCCGGCGCTCGATGGCATGGCGGGCCATTTCCAGAAGGGTCAGGCCGCGGAATTCCCGTGCGGTGGCTTCAAGCGCATGGGCGCCGGGATTGTGACGGTGCAGCATCGCATTCGTGACCGCATCACGATAGGCCGTTTCGGCAGCGCCATCGCCGCTGGCCTGCGCCGGGGCGGGTTCCACCGTTCGCCCGGCCGGGTCGCTCTCGACCAGCTTGTCCAGCACCGCGGCGCGGGCCTCATCGATCGAAACGCCGCGGCCGATCAGATCATCGGCCATGTCAGCGAAACCGGCGCGGCGACACAGGGCCATGATATCGGCGCTGCGGCGGCGTTCCTCGGCACGGATCGCCTCCGCATCGGGCGCGGTCGGCGTCGGGTTGGCCGGGGCAGGTGCGGCAGGTGCCTGCGGCGCAGGATCGGCGCTGCGGGTTGTAAGGTCGTCACAGGCGTCATCGGCCTCGGCCGGGCTATTCTGGGGCATGGTCATTCCTCTCATGGTGATGGTGCAGGGATGCAGGCGGGTGATGTGGTCGCCGGGCTCCGCGCGGATGCCGGCGCTGGCATCGGCGCCGATGGCGACCGCGGAAATCTCCAGCGGTTCCCAATCGACGGCGCGGTAAAGCGCCCGGGCGCCGCCGTCGCTGCGATCCGCTTTTGCCACGCGTTCGAAACGGTGGACGCGGTAGCCGACCGAGACATTGCGGATGATGCCGGCGCGGATATCGCGCCAGATATCCTCGACCTCGCCGCGTTCGGACAAACGGATGCGGGCAAAGGCGCGGCCATTCTCGATCCGGATCGAGCCCTCTTCGACCACGCCCAGAATGCTGCGCAGGCTGTAAGACGCATGGCTGTTCAGAAACGGCGCGCCGCCATTCAGCCGCTCGAGACGCATGGCATTGGGCGTGACCACCAGTTCCTCGTCGAACTCCTCGTCGCGTGCCCAGGAATAGCGGCGGACCTGCGCGCCGGTCGTCCAGAGGACCTCGAATGTCCGGGCCGTCTCATCGACAGCCTGCAGCGAACCGGCCCGCCCGATCACGGGCAGGTCGATAATCTGATCGTTGGGCATTCTTCGGTTCCTTACTTATCCTCGCACGCAGGCGGCGATGTCGGGTCAGTTGTCTGCACCAGGCCGCCCTTGGTGACGCGGCGCGGATCGCTGTCGAAAATGAGACCGGCGGCATCGGATTTTTTGGCAAACCCGGCCCATTCGGCGAGCACCTCGTCCGGGTCATAGCCGCGCCGGGCGATCTGCTGCGGCAGGGTGGAAAATCCCGCCCGGACCTCCAGCAGATCGGCCTGGGCATCCTGCAGCGGGTTCACGCTTTCGAACTTGGGCGGCCCCCATTCGACGGGGATCTCCACGCCCTCGGGCAGAAGGCCAACCATCACGGCGGCATCGACGAACCAGCGCCAGATCGGTGCGCAGAACATCGGGATGACGGTCTGCCATTGCAGCTGCTCGACCATGCGGCGGAATTCGTTGAGGCCCACGCGGCTGGAAGAGAAACTGGTCTGGCTGAGATCGCCGGTCATCAGCGCATAGGGGACGCGGAAACCGGCGGCGATGATGTGCAGCTGCACCCGGTGCCATTCGTAGACCCCGGCCGTCGAGGCGGGCTGGTTGAATTTGATATCCTTGCCGCCACGCGCATAGGCGATGAGGCCCGGTTCGAACTGTTCGATCCGGTTGCCGGAAGCATCCTCGACCACCGGGGCGATCGACTGCTGATCCTCGTCGGCCCCGAAAACAATGCCGACCAGACAGGCTTCGGTGCGCTTGCGCACGAGTTCCGCCTGCTGCCAGTCATCGACATCGCGGATCGCCCGCATCGCCGGGGTGCCCCAGGGCACGCCGCGCGACTGCACCCGCTGGCGTTCGAAGAGATGGGCGACGCGATCCGCGGGCAGGCGCGAAGATTCCAGCCGTCGGGAAAAGACCGGCGCGGTATCGCCCGGATGATCCGAAAACATCCAATACGCAACCCGGCGCCCGCTCCGGTCATATTCGATACCCTGGCTGATGCGGGATCCGTCGCTGCGGCTGTCGAAACGGGCGGCGTCGAGATGGTCGGCCTCGCGCAACTCGATCCGCAGGGGAACATCACGCGAGCCGGTTGCCCGCACATTCCGTCGGATGGCGAAGACATCACCGCCCTCGATCATCTCCCGCACCGCCAGCCCGAGGATGCCGTGGAAGTCCGTGTGCCCGTGCTGATCGCAGCCTTCCGCCCAGCGTTTCCACAGCGCATCGACCTGTCTGTTCAGCGCCGCATCGCCGGTTGCAGCCCGCGGGCGGATGCCGGTGCCGACGATATTATTGACCAGCACCTGCACGGCCTGCGCGGCCATCGGGTTGTTGCGCACCAGATCACGCATGCGGTGCCTGAGCAGCGGCCCGTCGGCGGCGATCTCGGCATCGGCGGCCGTGCCGCGCGATGACCAGCCCGAGGTTCCGCGCCCGCGTCCGGCGGCATCGTAGTCCCGGCGCAGATTGCTGATCGCCACCCTTGCGGCATAGCGTCGGGCCGCACTCCGCGGTGCGACGGCCGAGAGGGCAGCATCGATCAGTCCCCAGCGCACGCGCGGGGCCGTGTGATCGCGGATATCGGGCATCATCAGCTCCTGCGGAAGCCTGCGAACCCGGCGACGGGGCGGGGACGACCGGCAGCACCCCCCATCTCGCGCTCGATCAGGCGGATGCGGCCCAAAAGATCATTGGCACTGCCGTAGTCCACCGATTTGCCGTCATAGGCGACGCGGGTCGTGCCCGCCGCATAGGCCCGGCGCAGGGCGTCGAGTTCCGTCTCTGTCCAAGCCATCAGAACCAGTTTCCTCTATTGCGTTCACCCAGCCAGCCGGAATTCCGGGGCCGGGGCGCTGTGATATTCTGCCGCTGCGGCTGACCCGCGGGCAGTGTTGTCTCGGTCTTGCCGGGCAACAGCTGCTCTTCCAGCTGTTCCCAGCGGTCCTCATTCCAACGGTCCATGCCGATCAGCCAGGCGGCGGCCCGGGCATAGACCCGGCAGTCCAGCGCTTCGTTGCGATCCCGGGTCTGCTGCCATTCCAGCCGCTGGAATCCCTGCCGGGTCTTCACCGTCATCAGCTGCTCGGCCGTCAGCTGCTTCGTCCATTCGGCGGTGGTGCCGCGCGGGATATGCACGAAACCGGCCGGATGGCCGCTGCCCTCCACCCGTTCCTCGTCAGTCGGTGCCGCGAGCCGCAGAAACCGGTAGGTCTCGGATTTGAACACAGCGCCAGCCACTTTCCAGAGCCGCACGCCGCGCCGGATCCGTCGTCCGGCCTCGGTCACATCGACATAGGTCGGCCCGTCCACGGGCGTTGCGCGATCAAAACCGCCGACGCCCTTCACGGCGATCACCTGCCCATGGCCCATCCGCCTGCACCAGCCATAGACCGCGTCTGTCGTGGCCCCGTCGCCGGTATCGATGGCCAGCCGCGCCAATGCCATGCGCGCGCCGCCCGCATGTTCCCATGTCTCGCCCAGAAAATCCGTCAGATCGACCCAGACCTCTTCCCGGGCGGTATCGCCTTCGAGAACCAGGTGATCGACGAGCCAGCTTTCCAGATTGCGGCCCCAGCCCCAGACATCGATCTCGATCCGGTCGCGCTGCACATCGGCCCCTGCCGTCAGCATCAGCGCGCCTTCCGGCACCTGTCCCAGCGTAAAATCCTCGCGCCGCTCATAAAGACGCTGCCAGTCCGGCGCCTCGCCGCGTTCCTGCCATGTCTCACCCAGCACCGTGTTCTTCAGCGTCTTCAGCGCCGCGTCATTGCCCTGCGCGGCCTCCCAGCCCCGGGCGATCTCGGCCCAGGAGAGCCAGCCCAGCGGCGAATAAAGCCCGCTGATATGGAAACCGGTGATGCCCGCGGCTTCGGCCCGGCGCCTTGTCTCGGCATCGGCCGTCGGCAGCCATCTGGCCCCGTTGGCCTCATCCATCATCTCGGTCTTGTGTCGTTCTGCGATGGGCTCGTCGCAATGCTCGCAATGATATGCCGCCGTTTCCGGCTGGCCCGGTTGCCAGCGCAGGCGGTCGAACTTCAGCCATTGCAGCGCGCCGCAATGCGGGCAGGGGAGGTGATAGCGTTGTTGATCAGACAGTTCGTATTCCCGTTCGATCCGCGACAGGCCTTTTACCGTCGGCGTCGAGGCCAGAAACGCCTTGCTGCGATGCCCGAAGCTGATCGTGCGGGCCTCGGCCAGCGCAATCGGATCGCCTTCGCCATCGATATCGCCCGGATAGGCATCGACCTCGTCCAGAAACACCCAGCGCGCTGGCATCGACCGCAGCCCGACCGCGCTGTTCGCCCCGGTCAGGATCAGCTGCCCGCCCGGGAAGCGCTTCCCCAGAATGGTATTGCCACTGTCCTTCGACCGCGACGGCATCACCAGCGTCCGCAGATCCGGGCTTTCCTCGATCAGCGGGTCGATCCGCTGCTGCGACAGGCGCTTGGCGAGGTCCACCGTCGGCTGCACCGCCAGAAACGGCCCCGGCGCGCGGTGGATGCAGAAGCCGATCCAGTTATTCCCAGCCTCGGTCGCGCCGACCTGCGCGGCCTTCATGAATATGACCCGCTGCGCCGGATTGGCGGGCGAGAGCGCATCCATGATCCCGCGCATATAGGGCGTCCGGTCGGTCCGGTATGGCCCGGCCTCCGAGGCCGCACGCGAGGACAGAATCCGGTGCCGGTCCGACCACTGGCTCACGGTCTGGCTCGGGTCGGGGGCGAGACCGTCCAGCCATGCCCGTCGGATGTCTTCGGCGCCGTCATAGTCAGCGAAGGTCAATCTTCACCTCGGCCATGTCCGCCAGATGCGCCCGCAGATAGCGGTCCAGAACCTGTTCCAGCGCATGGGCCTCGACGCCGAGTTCGGCCGCCATGTTCGCCGCCACCCGCGGCGGCCAGTTCAGCCAGGCATCGCGCTCCCGCCGCGCCAGATCGAAAACCGAGTTCGTCGCCCGCGCTCGGTTGATCAGCTCGCCCTTCATCTTCTCCAGCCGCACCCGCGCCGTCTGCGCCTTCAGCACCTCATTGGCCATCCTGGCGCGCAGAAAGGACACCTCGCCGCCCGCGCCGGAAGTGGTATCGCGGCCCGCATCGCCCAGCGTTGCATTCACCGCGTCGATCGCCGCTTTCGGCACCGGCTTTGTCGCTGCCGCACGGGCGGTACCGGCGGCCGTCCTTGTGCCCAGCGCCTGCGCATGCACCCCGCGCTGCTTCGCCGGGTCGGTCTGGCGTTCCCATTCCGCATCGGCCTTCGCAGGGTCGATCGTCCCATCCGCCTCGACAGAAATCCGGCCGCTGGCAATCGCCTTGCGAACCGCCATGTCGCTCACGCCGCGCATCGACGCATATCTGCGGCGCGAGACGCCCATGGCTGAGAACCCTTAAGATAGATTGCGAGTGAACGAGCAGATCATATCAAACTGCATCCAAAGTTATTGAGTACTGCCTCTAAACTATATCCTGGCCATGACAAACTGGGTAAAGTCACGTATCGCCTCAGCGTCGACCAATACGACGTCGGTGGTTTGAGCTAGCTCTATTGCCGACCGCGTAAATCCGCCGGTCCCAATTACTACTGCCATATCTGCGCAATAGTGCTTCGTTCCTGCATAGGCTTCTTGGACTGCTTTGTTTCCTATAGGAGTGCTGTATAGCTTGCACTGAACTGCAACGATCAAGCTCTCTCGCATGGCTATAAGGTCAACCCCTTGATCTCCGGAGGCCTTGCTTACCGTGACATTCCACCCCTGTGATTCAATCTGGGCGGCGCACCAGTGCTCGAAGTCGAGGCCTGTCGTCGGAAACTCGTGCTCTTCGAGGCTTTCTTCCGCCCAAGCACACGCAAGTCGGAACATTGCACGGAAGGGTCTGTACATATGGAAAAACTTGAATGAGCCTTCTGGGAAGAAATTTTCGATGAAATCTTCAACTTCTTTGGATAACTTATCGTACTGAACGTCTCCGTATCTATCTCGGCCTGCCGAAAGCGCTCTAACAAATAGTGGCCGCAGAACGGTTTTCTTTTCGACAGCAAGATTTAAAATTTGATCTATATCTGCTCGACGTCTTTTTGTTGCTGTTGAGACGAGAAACTGTTCGAAATCAAAGCCAACTTCCTCAAAACCTTTCTTGAGGTTTCCCTTTCCGATCTCTGATACAAGACCAATAACTTCGCGCGCTTTTTCTTTCTCTTCCCGAGTAGCAAAGTTATCTTTTGCGCCAAATAGGTATGCGTTGTCCGTTTTCGCTATTGACGAAAGTTCCGATATTTGATGCGCGGCAGCAAATTTTATTCCTTCATCTGAGAAATTTGGCTCTTCTTCGATTATCTGAATTATTTCTGAAAATCTGTCCGGGATTAGAAGCGCCGCGTCATATCCGCCCATTTGTGCGTAGCTCATCGCGAAGTGAAAGCCGTCACCTCGCAGAGTGATGATGGCATCGCCAATTTCGCTAATCGAAACCATCGGTAGCTCCGGTACAACAGCCTCCTCGTTGGACGGAAGGTCAGCCTCCGTATCAGCTTGCTGTTTTCTCTTCCAGGGCCACATTGCTGTCTCTCCGTATGCATGCTCTGTATCGGAGACTATTCAGCACGACTTCTACTTGCAAACTTAAACCTTGAAGGTTCGAGTTTCATTGTCTTCAGCGTCGTAAAATTAGGATTGGGGGTTGTCGTCGAGGACCGCCGTCCCTCCGGTCAGGTTCTGCCACCTTGCCACGGCGACATCGACATAGGCGGGGTTCAGCTCGATTCCGTAGCAAACCCGACCCGTCGTCTCGGCCGCGATCAGGGTGGTGCCGGAGCCCATGAACGGCTCGTAGATGGCTTGCCCGGGGCTGGAATTGTTCAGGATCGGGCGGCGCATGCATTCGACCGGCTTCTGTGTGCCGTGGACCGTTTCCGCGTCCTGATCCTTGTTGGCGATCTGCCAGAGCGTTGTCTGCTTGCGACCCCCGGCCCAGTGGCCCTTGCCGGTCTTCTTGACGGCATACCAGCAGGGTTCGTGCTGCCAATGGTAATCGCCCCGGCTGAGGACCAGCCGATCCTTGGCCCAGACGATCTGCGAGCGGATGTTGAAGCCGCAGGCGATCAAGCTGTCGGCGACGGTCGTGGCATGCAGCGCGCCGTGCCAGACATAGGCGACGTCGCCCGGAAACAGTGCCCAGGCCTCGCGCCAGTCCGCGCGGTCGTCGTTCAGCACCTTGCCGGTGCGTTTGGTCTTTGCCGCGCCGGTCGCATTGCGCCATGCCGGGTCGTATTCGACCCCATAGGGTGGGTCGGTCACCATCAGCAGCGGCCTCACCCCGCCCAGCAGCTGTTCTACGTCACTGGCGACAGTGGAGTCGCCGCAGAGCAGGCGGTGGCCGCCCATGATCCAGAGATCACCCGGTCGCGAGACCGGATCGGCCGGCGGTTCGGGCACCTCGTCCTCGCCATCGACCGTGCCGTCCTCGCTGCCGTCCAGATCGCCCAGCAGCGCGTCCAGCTCGGCTTCGGAAAAGCCGATCAGGTCGAGATCGAAATCTATGTCGCGCAGGCTTTCCAGTTCCGCGCGCAGCAGTTCCTCGTCCCAACCGGCATTCTCGGCGATTCTGTTGTCGGCGACGACCAGCGCCCGGCGCTGCGCCTCGGTCAGATGGTCCAGCACGATCACCGGCACCACGGCCAGCCCCAGCTTCTGCGCGGCCATCAACCGGCCGTGACCGGCGATGATCACATCGTCCCCGCCGATCAGGATCGGGTTGGTGAAGCCGAACTCGGCGATGGAGGCCGCAATTTGGGCGACCTGATCCTCGGAATGGGTGCGGGCGTTGCGGGCATAGGGAACCAGCTTTGCGGCCGCCATCATCTCGATCTGCAAGGCACGTTCTCCGTTGCCGCCGTGGCGGGTCATGAAAAAGCCGGGCGATGGGACGCCCGGCGGGTGGTCTTGTTGCGGCCGCGAACCCTGCGAACCCAAAGGTGCGAACCCGGGCGCGAACCCAGAATTTTTCTCTGTCGCTGGAGGGTTAGCGAGCCTCTGCCCCCCGCATAGGATCGATCCGGCGGAGGAACCAGAGCCGGGGACGGGCGCTTGGCCCGGCCTCACCTCGCCTGATCGTAGGTCGAATATGGGCCGAAACCGCTGATAATGTCGCGCCCTAAGTTCGACCCATTCGCGCCCTCACGGCGCCCCGCTGGCGCCCCCGCCGCGCGGTTTGGCGCCCTGTTCTGCACCGGTCGATTTTGCGCCGACCGTTTGCGCGGGCTTTTTCTCAAGCTTCTTCAGGGCCTTGGAGATGGTCAGCAGGCTCGCCGTCCAGCGCCGCCAAGCGGTGGAGCGCACGCAGCCGACATGGCGGCAGATGGTCTGCCAGCGGTGACCCTCGGCCCGCATCCAGACGATGCGCCGATTGTCGGCGGCCAACTGCTCGGTCTCGCCGCCGATCAGGGCCAGCCAGCTCAGCGCCTCTTCCATGCGCTGGATCTCGCGGGCATTGGGAATCACCCGCATCCGGGCCGGTTCATAGCCATAGGCATGCTTTGCCTCATGGACATATTCCGGCCAGGACCGACCGTAACCGCGTGCCCCTGAAGAGGGCGGGTTCGGCAGGCGCTTCAGCGTCAATGCGGCTTCCTCGAAGCGGTCCTCGATCTCACGCGGCGTCATCTTCACCAGCCTTTCTGTGCGGAATGGGCACGCCGCGCCCCGTCAGCCGGTCCACCGTCACCAGTGAGAGGCGCAGCAGGGTGCGGGCCATGGTATTGGTCACCGCGGTCGGCGGCAGGTAGCGGTCGGAGTTGATCCAGTCGGCGAAGAACCGGTGCTGGGCGGTGATGCGGGGATCGGCTTCTCTGCGCAATCTCGCTTGCCTGGCCGCCCGCACGGCGTCGGTGAAATAACCCCAGGTCCGGATCGGGCTGATCCTGATCTGCGTGGTTCGTTTGGCGATGGTCGGCAGGATGTCCGCCTCGAGGTCGATCCCCTCGCGCAGCCAGCCATCGATGACATCCGCCGTGCCGGTGATTGCCGCCCGTGACGCCGGGCAGAGGCCGGGGCCTCCGGCGGCGAGACAGCGGGTCTGGGGATCGGAGTTATCCACAGGCTCGCTCTCGCCCTCCGGCGTAGTAGTAAGGTTATAAGGATGGTTCGGGTGAATCTGGTTCACGGGGTCATGCGAACGTGGTTCACGGGTTACCCGTGAATGAGATTCACGGGGTGAACCCTGTTCACGGGTCGAAACCAGCTTATCCACAGCTTCGGGCAGGATCGCATATTCGACCGTGTAGCCGTGTTTGCAGTCGCGCTGACCGGCCTCGGAAACCAGCCCGTCACGGATCAGTTCGGCGATGGCGATCTGCACCGCGCGGCGCGACAGTTCCAGATCGCGGGCGATGTTGGCCTTGGAGGTCCAGATGCCGGAACCGTCATCGGCGGCCTTGTCGGCCATGTAGAGCAGCACGGCTTTGCGGGTTGCCGATCCGACCACCCGCCTTTGCACCGAGGCCGCGATCAGATTGCTCATGGCCCGCCTCCTTCGAGGATTTCCTCGATCGAGCGGATCTCGAAGGCTGTGGGCGCGATGAAGCGCAGGATTGCATCGCGGTCGATGGCTGGAAAGGGCAGGGCGAGGGTTGCAAGGGCAACGACGATGGCGAGGGCGGCGATCACGACACCCAGCCTCATCGTGCCATCCTGCGTCCGCCGGTCTTCCGGCTTTCCTGCTCCAGGAGCCAGTCCTTCACCGCTCCGCGCCGGTAAAGCACCTTACGGCCGATCCGGATGCAGGGTGGCCCGATCCGCCGGGTCTCCCAGCGCTTCAGCGTATCGCTGCTGACCCCGATGATTCCCGCCAGCTCCCGCCGCGGCATCCACTCATCCAGCAGCCCCTCAGGGGCGCTGATAGCTTCTTCCGTCATGATCCCGATCCTTCCGTGATTGCGGGATCAACGGGTGCATGACGGCGCACCGGAAAGCGCGGAATGGACCGGAACGGGAATGGCGAGAGGTGCGCCGGTCCTTGATTCATCGGGGCTTTTGGGTTCAGGAAGTGGCGGGGCAGGAATGCTGTTGCCGCACCGGTACATTCCTCGCCATCAAGCTATCGCGACCCCCCGTTATTTTTTGCAAATTTCCCGACGACTGACCGGACTTCGGGTCGAAAATCCGGACCAACGCTAAGCACCCCTGACAGGTCGGCCGGACGATTTTGCGACCGCGCTTCTTGCCGCCTTGGGCGGTGTGGGTGTTCACTGTGTCAGGTATGAGCGCAACAATGGGCGATCCCTGAGCCATGGGGGAACTCCGTCGATCGACCTGCCGCTGCCACGGATCTGTGCACGCCAGAGGATCTCGGGCGCATAGTCGGCCATCTCTTCCCCTAGCTCTGCCTCAATCTCAGGTGCGCGGGCACGAAACAGCATCCGAACGATGTCGATTGTTCGAACCGTACCCCACGGCGCAAGCGCTAGATCGATATCAGGGCCGGGATCACCGGCATCCGTGCGCGCAACATTGCCGCCTGATGTGACCGCTTGAAACATACGGTCAATGCGCAGGATGCCGGCTCCCAGGCCATAATTTGGTGGCCAGTTTGCTGGACGCTCGGCCGTTTGCTGAAGGATGCGATTGAACAATTGCTGGCCAGTCATGCCATTTTTCTTCGCCAGATTCTTTAGGTCGTCGCGACTGCCGATGGCCGTCGACCACAATATCGCCGCGCCAGAGGTCATCGCAGTGGCCAACGTAGTGCCTTGTGCGGGTTTCACGGCATCGTCGGGGCTGCTCGCGGCAGGCTTAGTCGCACCCCAGACATTTTCCCCGGGGGCGGAAATGGTCGTTTCAGGCCCTCTTGAACTATTGGGCCAAGCGCTTTTGTCTTGCCGCACTGCCCCCGCAGCGCTGCAGAGATTTAATGGTGCATAGGCCGCCGGAAACACGGTCCAAGGCCAGCAGTTACCGGCGGCGCAAACAAGCAGAACCCCCTCGTCAACGGCCTGGCGCATTGCCTTTTCGGTGGCCGATATCCTGTACGGCGCACCCATGGCCATTGTGATGACTCGTGCGTCATGGCGGGTTGCATGGCTGATCGCGCGTGGGATTGTTCGTTGCGACAGGTTCATGACCGACCGAAATGCGCGAATGGGAAGGACATCGGCCGCAGGGGCGACACCGGTAATTTTCCCCGGCGCTGTCATGTTGAAGCCAGAATCGATATCACCGCGACTTGCTAGAACCGAACAAACGAGTGTTCCATGACCCGCATTTTTGCCTATGCCCGCGTTGAATCGGTCGCGCGCATCCGTTCCGCCTTCCACCAGATTCAACTGACCATGTGTCAGGATCGAGCCGGTTAACTCGTCATGGCTCGAATGGCCTGTGTCGATCACCGCAACAATGCCGCCCCGGCCTTTAGGAGCTTTTTGCGTGTTCCAACCGCCCTTGGTGCCGACCATCTGATGCGGCCACCCCGTTGGTGACAATGGCACCTCGGGCGTTGAGCACAGATTGGCCAGCAGGCCGGGCGCTACCCCTGCACGTTGGAAATAGAGGCCGCCGATAAGCGCCGGGTTTATTTCATCGGCTTGCAGGACTGGCCGATACTCGCGTGCCAGCGCAAAGACGGCTTCTTCCTCACTCATGCGCAGCAGTCCGACCAGCGTAAGAAAGAAATGATGGTCGGATTGTGGGTCGAACACTGCTGCAACGGGCAGCCCTTCGCCGAGAACCTCGGTAACCAACGCCTGTACGGTGTCTTCGCTGCGGGGCTCCGCATAGACCAGTTCCAACTCTGCCCAGTCATCGCGCGTGTCCCGCGGACTATGATCGCGGTCGTCGTAATCCTGCATCACTTACTCTCCGAGCATAGGGGGTGCTTCAGAATAAATAATACCACGAACAGCCTGTTGATTTTAGACGTTGGTAAATCGCGTATTTTCTGGCGCTGGATAGAGCCTGAATGTTTGCTTTCAAGCGGGCTCGAAGCTGAATTCCGACAGCATGTTCCCGACGGCACCTATCAACCTCAGGCTGCATTCGTGCCAAGTCCTTCGCGCTGAAAGGACCACCCTTTCAGGCATGAAGACGAACGAGGAGATACACCATGTCTTTGCCGCCCCGCGCCCTTTACTCGCTGATCGAAGTTTCTGCTCGCTGGGGCTGCACGATTGCCGATATTGTCGAATGGGCCTTTGCGGGGCATCTGGAGATTCTCGTTGCCATTCCGCCTACCCGGTTCGGCGGGGAGTTGTTCTCCGATCTTGTCGCCGTCGCGCCGAGCGATGTGCTGCGGATGTGCCGGCGTTTCGGGGTGGCGCATGATGAGATACTGATCCTTCGGGTCCGTGGCCCGGGGACAGAAAACTGGTCAGTCGCGCATTCGCCCGAGGAGGGGCTGCTGATTGATCTGCATGATCTGATGATCACGGCCGACACGTTGGCAAAATTCGAGGAGCGTCACAGAGTCTGTCGGCGAAGCAATACGGGTCCGGTCAGGAAATACGATTGGGAGGCAGCCTATCTGGCGATGATGATCCGTATTCATGAACATGGGTTGCCAGAAAGTCTGACCGAACTGGTTGCAGAGATGCAGGAATGGTTCATCCAGAACAGCGCGGATGGCGATGCCCCGGACGAAAGCACCATCCGCAAGCGGATCAGCGCGATCTGGCACCAGCTGCGCGCGCCGGTTCCGGCATAGGTTCGCAAATTTCGGCGGGCGAGGCAGAGTGAACCAGCCGGGGCCTCGCCCGCACCAGATCGGCAACAGCATCGACACCGGCACGCAGCGGCGAATCCATTAGATGGGCATAGCGCTGGGTGGTGCGCGACTGCGAATGCCCGAGCAATTTGCCGATCATTTCCAGCGAGGCGCCGCCGCTGACCAGCAGCGAGGCGAAGGTGTGGCGCAGGTCGTGAATGCGGACATCGAGCAGGTCGGCCTGTTTCTGAATGCCGATCCAGAACCGTCGGAGTTCCTGCACCGGCTGGTCCTTGCCCTCGACATCGCCCGGAAACAGCCAGTCGCAACCGGTTGGCACGGCGCCCATGCGGTTGCGGACCAGCGCCACCGTGTCCAGCGAGACAGGCACCCGGTGGATGCGGCGCTGCTTGGTATTGGCGGCGGGCTTGGTCCAGATGGCGCGTTCCAGATCGAAATGCTCGAAACGGGCGGTCCGTACCTCGCCAACCCGAGCGCCGGTCAACATACACATGCGGATGATGGCGGCTGCGCGCTGGTCCTCGGCTGCGGCCAGCGCATCGCCAAGCCGGGCGATCTCGTCCATGGACAGGAACCGTTCGCGTTCTACCTCCATTCGGCGACGGAAGCCCAGCGCCGGGTTATCCGGCCGCATCTTCCATGCGATGGCGAGGTTAAAGACTTTGCGCAACATTTCCCCTGCACGGTTGGCCCGGATCGGTGTGGGCTTCGGAGGCGCCAACGGCTTGCTACGCTTGGCTTTGGTCTTTTTCTTCGCCGGACGCGACCGGCCCTGCGCGATCAGGTTGAGCACACGCTCGACATCGACGGGTTCGATCTCGCTGACCAGCCGGTGCTTCCAATGCGGCTCGATCAGCTTGCGCAGCATGGATTCCTGATCGGCGGCGTTCCGCGGCGCCAGATGCGTGGCATGTTCACGCAGATAGCGTTCGACCAGATCCGGAAAGCGCGGTGCCTCGCGGGCATCCTCGCGTTCGGCCATCGGATCCTGTCCGCTGTCCACGTCGCGGCGCAGGACCTTGGCGCGGTCGCGGGCGGCGGTGACGCTCCATTCCGGCCAGCGACCGATGGTGAAGCGGCGCTGGCGCCCGGCGACCCGGTAGTCGAACATGAAGGACCGGCTGCCGGAGGGGTAGATGCAGATCGACAGGCCCAACACCTCGGTGTCGAAAATCTGCCATGGCCGGGGTCGGGTTTCAGAGGCCCGGACCAGTTTCTCGTTAAGCTTTTCTCTGTTCCGCAAGGATGAATCTCCCGTCTTTGCCATCGACACATGCGTAGAATCGCAGGCTTATCAACGAGATCATTCGCGGACCGGAATACAGGAACGGACCGGAACGGGAAGCCGGGCAGGGGCGCCGGTTCGGACGAACGGCGAGGAATGCACCGTCACGGGCCTGCCGCTATCTTCTTCAGGCCAAGTTCACTTTGTCAGCATGATAAGCGGTCGAACCTTGCAGAGCGCATCAAGTTCTGCATTTGTTCGTGTCCATGACACGCCGCAGCACACCTCAAGCCAAGATCGACGATTCGGCCTTCCCGGTCCGGGTGCTAATTTACGTGCCGGGAATGGGTTTTGGCCGCAGGTCCGACGCGCTGCACGAGTGGCTGGCGACGCGTATCGGCCGCGGCAACTATGCCTGGCATGGCGGCGGGCGTGGTGGCACGCGGGACCGGATCGCGCTTTATTTCCGTGAGCCGGATGCGGCCAGCGCCTGCCTGACGGCCTTTCCGGATCTGGAACTGGCTGACGGAACCTGCCTGCCGGGCTACAGTTCACCCTATCTGCCCTTTGGCCGTACCGAGGACGATGATACCGTGTGTAATCTTTATAATCAGACCACCACGCAGGAGGCGATGCGCCAGCTTTTCAAGGGCATGAGCATGACCGACCGCGCGGGCAATGTCGCGGCGGGCAATGTCTATCCGGATCAACTGGCACCGATCATCCGCCATGATGGCGGTGCGCTGGAATTGGTGAAGGCACGGTGGGGGATGCCATCGCCACCATCGGTCCTGAAGACCCAGCGGGATCCGGGTATTACCAATGTCCGTAACCTGACCTCGCCGCATTGGCGGCGCTGGCTCGGGCCCGCACATCGCTGCCTGGTGCCGGTCACAGCCTTTGCCGAGCCGATCAAGGGCGGCAGTCAGTGGTTTGCCCCAACGGGATCACAGACGCCGATGTTCTTCGCCGGGATCGAGGTTCGGGGCTGGACTTCGGTTCGGAAGGTGAAGGATGGCGAAACCACCGACGATCTCTATGCCTTTCTGACCTGCGCGCCCAATGCCGAGGTGAAATCGGTGCATCCGAAAGCCATGCCGGTCATCCTGACGGATCCCAGGGATTGGGAAACCTGGCTTTCGGCACCGATCGAAATCGCCAGTAAGCTGCAAAGCCCGCTGCCGGATGGCGCCTTGGCGCTGGTGGAGTCCCCGGCCGAGGTGTCATGAAGGCTGAAGCTATCGGCCAGCACTATCAGATCTTTTCGGTCACCGCCTCGAAGCTCGCCATTGCCGCACCAAGTTGATCCATGATCTCGGCGGCAAGCACGTCCGGCTCGGGCAGATTGTCCAAATCGGTCATCGACGCATCGCGCAACCAGAACAGGTCCAGGCTCGCCTTGTCGCGCTGTAACAGCTCTTCGCGCGTGTAGGCGCGCCAGCGGCCGTCGGGATTGTCGTCACCCCATGTGGGCACACGCTGGTGACGATTGTCGGCATTGTAGCATTTCACGAAGTCGGACAGATGCGCGTGGGTCAGCGGCTTCTGTTTCAAGGTATGATGCACGTTGGTTCGGTAGTCGTAGAACCAGACCTTTGATGTCTGCGGGTCGGGGCTGGCCGCTCGGTTATCAAAGAAGATGACGTTAGCCTTGACCCCTTGCGCATAGAAGATACCGGTAGGCAGGCGTAGGATCGTGTGCAGATCGGTGTTCTGCAGCAGCTTTCTGCGGATGGTCTCGCCCGCGCCGCCTTCGAACAGCACATTATCCGGGACGACGACCGCCGCCCGCCCTGTGGTTTTCAGCATTGCGCGAATATGCTGCACAAAATTCAGCTGTTTGTTCGAGGTCGTCGCCCAGAAATCCTGTCGGTTATATGTCAGGTCGTCGGTTTCCTGCTCGCCCTCGGCATTGGTGAAGCTCATCGAGCTTTTCTTGCCGAAAGGAGGGTTGGCCAACACATAATCGAAGGTGTCCGACGGCGGTGCGACCAGGGCGTCAGCCGGGGACACCAGCGTATCACCCGTCATTTCGCCGATGCCATGCAAGTACATGTTCATCAGGCACAGACGACGCGTGCCAGCGACGATCTCGTTGCCGTGAAAGGTCGAGTGTTTCAGAAACTCCTTCTGGTCCTTATCCAAGGAGTAGTTCTCAGGGTTTGTCAGGAAATCATGGGCAGCCAGAAAGAACCCACCCGTGCCGCAGGCCGGATCGGCGATGGTCTTGCCGGGCTCGGGCCGCACGCATTCCACCATCGTCCGAATCAGCGCGCGCGGGGTGAAATACTGGCCCGCTCCGGACTTGGTGTCCTCTGCGTTGCGTTCAAGAAGCCCCTCATAGATGTCGCCTTTCACATCGGCGCCCAGCATCACCCACTTTTCGCCATCGACCATGTCAATCAGGCGGAACAGCTTGGCCGGGTCGGTGATCTTGTTCTGCGCCTTGGTGAAAATCTGGCCCAGCATGCCCTTTTGTTCGCCCAGCTTGCGCAGCAGGGCGATGTAATGGGACTCGAGCTCGGCGCCTTTGCGCGTGGTCAGGCTGGTCCAGTCAAAGCCAGCAGGGATGCCGACATCGCGGTTATAGGGCGGCTTGCCGTATTCATCCGCCATCTTCAGGAAGATCAGATAGGTCAGCTGTTCCAGATAGTCGCCGTAGCCGACGCCGTCGTCGCGCAGCGTGGTGCAGAAGCTCCAGACTTTGGAGACGATGGAAGCGGTGTTCATCTTAGTCCTCGTGAATGATGAGGGCGTCGCTGTCGCGGTCCAGTTCCCAAAACTCGACATCGGCAGGGATCATATGTGCTTGTGTGCGACGAAAATAGGCCAGCAAGGATTCATCGCGCCCGCTGCGCAAGCTGCGCTCGGCAAAGAAGATCTTGCGATAATTCGGGGGCGCCATGTGGAAATAGAACATGGCTTCGGCCCAGTTCTTCATCTTGGCGCTGGGGATGTTGCCACCAACAGTCCAGGTCTGGCACTTGCACTCCACGATCACGGGCGGATCGTCCGATCCGAGATCGAAGGCGTGGTTCTTGCGCAGATTGCCAAGGCCGCAGGGCACCTTGTGGTTCAGTTCAAGAGAGATGCCCCGCGACTTAAGAATGGCCCGTGCCCGAGCTTCGAAATCGCGGCCGACATGGGCGTTGCTGATCGCGCCGGTTCGCTGGAAATTGTTCACGCCGACACCTTGCGCTTGCCCTTCTTAGAGGTTGCCGCGCGTTCCTGCTGGATGCGTGCCAGCAGGGCCGAGGCCGGTTCGTCGGTCGGATCCTGCGGGACAAGCTGGCCGGAGAAGGCGCGTTTCAGGATGGACTGGCGCAGGGCGTCGGCGCGGGAGAGGGCGGCGTCGATCTCGGTCGCGAGACGATCAGCCGCGTCGAGGCGTGTGTCGAGGATGCGAACGATTTCGGCCTGCTCGGTCAGGCAGGGTAAGGGCAACGTGAAGCCAGAGACATGATCTTGATTGATCTTGTAAATACCGGCCGTCGTACGCGCGGCGTCCTCAATTTGGCGGCGAACCGACCATGAGTTCCAGCAGAGCAAAAAAAAGTCGGGTCGAACCACGGAAGCATCAAGGCGCACACGGATCATCGTATCAGGGAAAGCCACGGGCATTGGTTGATCCAACACTCGCCCGCCAATCCCGACCAGTTTCTTACTTCCATTGCCGCGAGCAACGAAGATATCGTCGTACTCAACGAGGAACGGAAAGGCTTCATCCCGTGTCCAGTTGCCTTCTTTTTGCTCCGAGAGGACTATTTTTCCATTTTTCAAAGCTGTGAGGCGCAGCACTGGAAAGCCACCGGACTTGTCCTTGACGGAGCGACCGTTAATCAATGGCGCGCTTAGGATCGCTCCTACGCTTGTCACCGGCCACGGCGATGAGCTTTCTGTCGCTTGGTACTTAAATTCAGTTTGCGGTTTAGGCTTCGGGGGTTTCTTGCCTTTCTCGCCACCCTCTCTCCAATTGACCACGGCTTCTCGCCATCCAGCAAGATCAGCTTTATAACGCGCCTCGCGTTCCTTGCGGATGCGGGCGAGGAGGGTTTGGGGGTCTTCCAGTTTGTCGGGGTTCTGGGCGCGCCAGTCGGCGGTGAGGCGGCCGTCGAAGGCCGCTTTCAGCAGGGATTGGCGATAGAGCCCAAGCGCGGCCTTCGCCGCCGTAAGGCTCTCGACCCCCTTGTCGATCTCGTCAAACAGCGCCTCGATCTTCTCCACGATGCGCCGTTGTTCATTTAATGGCGGTATCACAATCGGTAGCTCGCCAAAGCGGCCGTGCGTTAAATTCAAGCCACTATCGCTGATGCCGCTCTTCATAGCGTCGATGCGAAGCTGGGTTTCGTGGAGTCGTATAAAACTTGAAAGAAATTTCGCATCCAGTGCCTCGGAGTGGGGGCGGAAGCGATACATTTTTCCGGACATCATAAGCTTGGTACGTGTTGACTGTACCAAACAAGCGACCCCGCAGCGATTGCGCGGGCCGGCGCACGTCATCAAAACGTCACCCTGCCTAACTTCAATCTGAGGCCTAGGGGATAGCTTGCTCGGTAGTGCCTTGTTCTCGTGGGCCCAAAACTCGCCATGCTGAATGGCCGTTGTTTTTAACACGCCCCATTCACCTTCGGCTGCCGGTCGGCTTTCGCACTGCGGACTCCACCCTTGCTGAAAAGGATTCCCGTTTGCTTGAAGTTCGACCACTTCAGTAATTTTGGTCGCAGCCCAACCGGGCGGAAGATCCGTCATGCCGAAAGGGCCTCGTTCATCTCGGTCATGATGTTCTCCGTATTATCTCCGAACAGCGCGTACATCTGCCCCAATCCGCCCTTGCCGTCAAAGGGCGACATGTCCAGATCGTCGCGTTCGATGATGAACGAAGTCGCAAGGTGGTCGCGGATCATGCGCAGCCATTCCATCTGCGCCTCGGTGAACTTCTCGCCCGCGCCCGAATGGCGCTTCAGGATCCAGTTCTGAAAGTTTCGGCGCACCCGTTCGGAGTGGCGCGTCAAGGTCGCATCCAGCCCGCAGACCCGCCGGATCAACGCCACCAGCGCCGTCAGATCGCCAGCCGGGCTTTCGCCCTTGTAGTTATCCAAATGCGCATAGGCGCGCCAGACGGTCAGCGGCGCAAGGCGGGGCTGATCGGCCGTCAGCCGTCTCAGCACATCCTTGACCATGGCAAAGGTGACCTCGGACCGGCGGGCGGGTGTGTTGAAATAGATCGACAGCGCCTCGATCTCATCGCGGTTCTCGTTCAGGTAAACCTCGAACTCCTGCGCGATCTTCTTGGCGTTTTCCTCGACATCGCCCGCCCACTCGGCACGGGTCAGCGTGTCGAGGTTGTCGTGGTCAATCGTCTGTTCATTGTCGCGCCGGATGGTGTCGATCATGTTGATCAGCGGGCCGGTGAAGACATTTGCGGCGTTTTTGATCCGCTCCTCGCGCGCTGCTTGCATCGCGGCATCGTCAGGCTCTGGATGACCTGCGGCCTTCGCATCTGCCTCGACCTTGTCAGCATCGATGGCGTCGAAAAGGTCACGAACGATGGCAGAGAGCGGCTTGCCCGCCTGTTCCGCGATCTTGGCTTGATCAGTATCGCCCAGCATGTTGTCCAGCCGCGAAAGGCGCGATGCGAGAGAGCTGACCGTTTCCTCTGACCGGTCGCCCATCATCAGGCCCATCGCCAGATCCTTGAATGGGATCGATGGCTTGCTGTCGAGCGGGCGGCTAGCGGTCTTCAAAGACTTGGTGACACCGACGGCATCGACGATGACATAATGCGTTTTGGCCTGCGCCGAGGGCGAGACCTTCTTCAGATCGTCCGGTTTGACAACCCGGGTGCCGCGGCCCTTCATCTGCTCGAAATAGTTCTTCGATTTCACGTCGCGCATGAAGATCAGGCATTCCAACGGTTTCACATCGGTGCCGGTGGCGATCATGTCTACGGTTACCGCGATGCGCGGATAGTATTCGTTGCGAAAGGCTGTCAGCGACGATTTCGGGTTCTTGGCGCCGTTGGTGATCTTGCGACAGAAGTCATTGCCCTCGCCGAACTCCTGCCGGACGGTCTGGATGATGTCGTCCGCATGGCTGTCTGTCTTGGCAAAGATCAGTGTTTTAGGCAGTTCCTTTCGGCCTGGAAAGATATCGGGCCAGTTGTCGCGGAAGGCACGGATTACGGTGCGGATCTGGTCGGGATTGACGACCGAGCGATCCAGTTGCGTAGCGGCATATGCTTCCTCGTCATCCTGAACTGCCCAGCGCTTGGCCCGGGTATCACGTTCACGCTTCTGGACCAGCTGCTTGGGTTTCAGCGTCTGGCCCTTCTGCATGATTTCCGTTTCGATCAGATATACCTCGTTGCCGACGTTCACCTTGTCGGCAACGGCCTTTTCATGGGTGTACTCGCTGACGACGTTCTTCTGGAAGAAGCCGAAGGTCCGGTTGTCCGGCGTCGCGGTCAGCCCGATCAGATAGGCATCGAAATACTCGATGACCTGCCGCCACAGATTGTAGATCGAACGGTGGCATTCATCGATGACGACGACATCGAAGTATTCGGGCGGCAGTTTGGGGTTATAGACGACAGGCAGGGGATCTTTGCGACGAAAGGTCTGCTCGGCCGGGTTCTCTTCTTCAGCGGCTTCGTCCAGCGGTTCTCCCTTCAGCGTCGCGTACATGCGCTGGATGGTAGAAATCACCACCTGCGTGTCATTCGCCATCGATGGCGACGTCAGGCGCTGGACGTTGTAGAGTTCGGTGAACTTGCGATTGTCGTCATTGGGGACGAAGGCCATAAATTCCTGTTCAGCCTGTTCGCCCAGGTTCTTGGTGTCGACGAGGAACAGGATGCGGCGCGCGCCTGCATGTTTCAGAAGACGGTAAACCTGTGTAATTGCAGTGAAGGTCTTACCCGAACCTGTGGCCATCTGCACCAGCGCGCGGGGCCTGTCAGCTTTCAGTGATTCCTCGAGCTTCGTAATTGCAGTGATCTGGCAGTCACGCAGCCCGTCGGGGTCGAGTGCGGGTAGGGCGGCAATGCCGGCCCGTAGGGATTTCGGTGACTGCGCCCAAGCCTTCAAGGTCTCCGGCCGATGAAACGTGAACACCTCGCGGGATCGTGGCGAGGGGTCTCGCGCATTGGTGAAACGGGTGATCTTGCCCGTACTTTCGTAGAGAAAAGGCAGCGGCTCTGCATTTGAAACCCATTTCAGCTTCGCGCTGGCGTACCCTGCCGATTGCTCCTCGACCGTCGTGAGGTGGACCCCCCAGTTATCTGGCTTCGCCTCGACGACCCCAACCGCCTGTCGGTCTGCGAACAGAACATAGTCAGCGGGGCCAACATCTGTTTGATATTCTCTCACGGCGATTCCGGGACCGGCGTTGAAATCCAGCTTGGCTTTGTCCTGGACGATCCACCCCGCAGCATTCAGGCGCTCATCTATCCGATCGCGGGCGACCTGCTCGGGGTTCTGGTTCAGATCGTGCGGCACTTCGGAATTCCATTGGACTGCAATTTCCCGCAGATATTGGCCGCCAGCTAGGGGAAATGCAATTCCAGTGGTTTGGTAGATGCGCCTCGTCAGAATACAGTCAGCTATGGGTTTGGACCGGGTGCTGGTGCGCAGGGGCGCAGGAATTGACTCAACGCCTACTCAACAGGTGAACGCCCTTCGAGTGACCTTGAGACGCGGCGAATGCTGATGGGCGGCGGTGGATGTGGGGACTATAGCCAAACATATCAAAGGCATGTCGGGTAAGGCATTGATTTCGTTATATCTGGTATCGGTCGGGTCTATAGCCTCATAACCTGAAGGTCACAGGTTCAAATCCTGTCCCCGCAACCAAAATCTATAAATAAATCAAACGCTTGGATTCCGACCGAAACAGTCAGGCATCACAAGCGCGACTTTACATCAACGCCACATCAACGTTTGAGGAGACGGGTGGCGGGTGGCGGGTAGCTCAGCTTAGTTGGGTAGCAATCTTCGAACCTTTTCTCTTTGAGCGCTAGATGTCGCGGTACGGTCGAGAGCCCGGCGCAGAACCTCTTTTTGATTTGTCCTTAGCTCCATGTGCACGTCCGATGCGAAGTCGAAGAGGGCGACAAAGCTATTAATCGTAGCGAGGGCATCATCGAGTGAGAGCGCCCCAACGGCTCCGCGATTGTTGTCTAGCCATCTGAGCATCTCTAGGGTGCGCTCCACATTTCCCTGCTTCAATATCTGACGAAACAGAGCGCCTCGGACCCTAGGAGGCACATCAGCCTCCAGGACTTTTCGAGTTTGAGATGCAGGCCAGTCAGCGTTGACTATTCGAAGGGCGATGCGCTCAGCCTCATCGCCTGAGCACTCAAAAGCGACTTCTTCTAGAAAGCTCAAGCGCTGGAGGGGATTTTGGATCTGGTCTAGGGCGAATTCGATTGCCGCTGGGTGGACAGTTCTGAAATCATTTATTTCCTGGGCACGCTTGGTGAATACGATAGGCAAAATTTGGGGGTCGTTATACTTTCCTTTTCCTACGTTCAGCCAATGTCGGTCGCGACCCTCTCTTGTGATCCATTTGGCGTCGAGCAAACCATTCGGCTGAAGCTGTCTGATCAGATCTACAACGGCATCTTGAAAGCGTGCGAAATAGTCGTCGAAAACCAAACCGACCACAGTCTCTCCAACTTTGCAGTGGAGATCACCAAGAAGCCGAAAAAGCTCTCTGAAGAAATCAAGATTTCTTTTCTGTGCGAATGGGACAAGTCTTACGAGGACACGTTGAGTATAGTGCTCATCAAGCGGTTTGTCAGAAGGGTAGTCTGAGCCAATAGGGTCAAGTAGGATATGCCGCAACAGTGTGGCATCGAGGAGGCGCTCGTGCTTTTCGTCCAAGGGAGGAACGGAGTGCTCCTCAAAGGTATCGACAAAGTCTGAAATCATCTGGACACGGATCGAACGGATCTGTTTGCGCGTTTGACGTGCTCTACCTTCGCGCTCGCCTTTGTGAAATTTGGCGCGCTGTTCGTCAGTCAGCGTCGCGGCCAGATAAAGTGCACCCCTATCCGTAAGATAGTCAATGGGCTTTCCAGTAAGGTTTATTCCGGTCAGATCTATGTTCATGAGGATTCTGTCCGCTGGAATGCCGGATGTGGCAGCCGCCCTGTCTGCAAGCTCCTTCAAGTCGTTGCTCTGCGAATTTAGGGCCTCTGCGGCTGCTTCAAGAGCTTTGATCAAGGATGGGGATTGTCGCATCGCATATCGTCATTTCGGCGTAAGGGTCATCGAGAAGTTGGCCAACAGAGAGGCCTTCCGCTATGAGTGCTTCGCGCAAAACACCTCGCGCAATCTGCATTCGCTCCTTGCTTCCTGGCTTCGTGAAAAAGCTCTCTGCCCGTGCTTCATCCTTCAACTTAACATCATGAATATCGATGTCCTCGCGCAGACATCTAATCTCAATGCGCGTGACGGGCGTCAACTGGTGGGCTTCATCGCGTTGGCGCCGCGCCTCTTCCCGTATATCTATCAACGTCAGCCTCGGCTCTGCTTCGACATCAAAGACAGGTCCTGTGAGGTGGCCTCCAAGCTCTTCTCCATTGACGGTCCAGGCATCATGGCCTTCGCGTGAGCGAGTAAACTGCTCGTTGTAGAAGCTTTTGGATTGCTTAGAGTCGACGGAATGCTCCGAACTCACGCCGACATCGGCCTCAGCTCCGGCCTCTAAAGTCGGACGGCGCGACAGGCCGAGTTTACTGTGAAAGCCGGCTGAAGCCTTCTTCTGCTTTTTCTGCTCAATATTCTGTCGACCCATCGGCTTTTGGCGGCGAACACTAGAGCGATCCACGGAGAACCCATCAAGAGGGCGGATAAAAACAACCTCGCACTGCTTAACGGCGACTTTGAATGTCACGGCTGAAGCACTTCCACCGCTGAGGCGCTCAATATTAAAACTTATGTCCGCGTGCAGCGTGTAGCGGCTTGGATTGTCGCGCGAACGCCGGAACCAAGCGTCAACTACGACGAGACGCTTTAGGCTTCGATGTGTGTTGTCCGTAAATTCGGTAGGCTGATTTGTGGATTTGACCAATACAGCATTCCCTCACGTTTTTGGATGAGTATGGCTTTTTTGTGAACACGAGATGTCCCAGGTATTTAGCCCGGGCGCCCCCTTTGAAGCTTTGCCGCGTAAAGGGTTGCTTCGTTTCTCGCCCATGCGTCGTTCACCAAGTCTTGCCATTGAATTACCTCGATTGATCCGTTTACGTCACCTTGAAGCGGCATGAACCGGCCTTGGCCATTTGCGGACTTCGACCAAGTTGATAGTTGCCGTTTTAAATCACCTTCGATGTCGGCGACGACATAACAGTAAAAAACACAGTCTTGTGCGATCCGAATTCTCTGCCGCTCAAAGCCCTCGATTTCGCCGCCCCGCAGCTCATCGATATATTTGGTGATCTGAAAGTGAATTTGATCTTCAGGACCATAGTGCTTGCGCCCGGGTTTTTTGAACTCGACGATCATGACCTTCTCGAGTGGTTTACTTGTATCCACTCTTTCGCCGTCTCGCAGAGGGTCAACCACGCCCAAGCCACTCGCGAAATCCCAGACGATCAAATCCGAGCGTTCTGCATTTTCAGAATCTTTTAATAGCGCGTCGAAGCGTTTGTCTGAAGAGAAGGCCCGCGTGAATGCCAACCGCTCATCCAGGATCCAGAGATCATGTGCGCGCGAACGCTTCTCCGCCGCGTCATGGCCCGCAACGTGCATTGGGACGATAAATGAATGGAGTGTTTGCTCCAAATGGAAATCATCCTGCTTGTCTGCCCTTTCACGGACCCGCGTCAGAAGCTTCCCCATCAGATCGAGAACCAATTTCCTACGGACAACATGTTGCGCAAGCGCAAGCTGCTCTGACGATTGGACTTCCCGAACTGCGGTCTGCAGCCGTTCGGCGAAGCTTTCCGGAACAGAATCGCCCTTGGCCAGAAGCTCGATCACGTTCTCCATCGTCGATTGGCGTTCTTCATCGCGGCGTATCTGATATTTGACGAGACCCGTTGCAAACTCTTCGGGCGTCTGGGCGCTAAAAGGCACACGTGACAACTGGACGTCGGGATCGTCGAAGCCGTAAATCGGATGCCGAGAAACGAACTCATCATAGTTGCTTCGACGCGTTGCATTGTAGCTCACCATCTGGTCGGCAAGGGCGGTCTCTCGGACCTGCTCTACGCATTTGCGTGAAATTTCCTTTAGAATGTCTTCCGGCAGATTGAACGCGGTCCTGCCTTCGTTGACCCTTTCATCTAAATACTCGCTTGAAACGCATCCATGAAAATAAAGGTCGTCGCGTTCTCCGGCCGCAATCGTCGACAGTCCAATGAGCCCATCGACTTTTCGAGACTCCACGGTTCTTCCGTTGGCAAGCAAATGGAGCTGGTGGTTGCCATCAAGACCAGTGCTTGCTTCTTTATCGCACGCAAAGCCTTTCACCGAAAATGTTCCGTAATCGCTAATGTCGAAATCGCCGGTCTCTAGGTCTCGACCGATCACAAGGTCAGCTACCGCCTCAGGATACTTTGTCGGCTCACCGTCGAGATTTACCTCGACGCTCGCACCATTACCGACCAAGAAATCAGCGATAAAATGGGCACTGAAGTATCGAAGGAAGGTGGCCTTTTGTTTTGGGAATGCCTTCTGGTAGCTCGTGCCGCGCAGACCTTCGCATATGATCGTCGTGCCAACTTCTTGCCTGCCGACGTAGCCATTCGGAAGATCTTCTTCGACAATTTGTTCATCATTTCGCAGCGTGAATGCGAAGCAGCGCCGCTTTATGCCGCCTTCCTCGTTGAATAAGCTTTCGACGTGGATTCGTTCAAACGCATCGAGCCAGAACAGCCGACCTACTCCCTTGCCCCCTCGTGCGCGCTTGAAATCGGTATCAATCGTCTGGAATGCTTCATACCGGTCAGCATCGAGCCCAATCCCGTTGTCGGCGATCTCAACACGGAATTTGCCGGCGTCGGTGAGGTTCGTGATGCTGATCCGGACATCACCAGCCATGGTCGCGCCGAGCGCCGAACGATCCTCGATAGCGTAAAGCGCATTGCTGACCGCCTCGAACAACGGCTGCAGTGCTTGGGAGTATGTGGCGGGCTTGGGGAGCTTGCGGACGCGATTTTCAATATTCGGAATCAGCTTTGGCACAGAAGCACTCTTAATTTCGGTCTGAGACGCAGTTTGCGAAGAAAATCGCATTTGTCACCCCCTCGTCGCCAGCGCCGATCGCAGGCAGTGCATGCGGTCTTTTGTTGGCTCAGTACTGATCAGACCTTGAAACAGACTATATGTTCTGCATTTGTTCTTGTCCATGACGCGCCGCAGCACACCTCAAGCCAAGATAGACGATTCGGCCTTCCCGGTCCGGGTGCTGATTTGCGTGCCGGAGATGGGCTTTGGCCGACGGTCCGACGCGCTGCATGAGTGGCTGGCGACGCGGATCGGCCGAGGCAACTATGCCTGGCATGGCGGTGGGCGCGGCGGCACGCGGGACCGGATCGCGCTTTACTTCCGTGAGCCGGATGCGGCCAGCGCCTGCCTGACCGCCTTTCCGGATCTGGAACTGGCTGACAGAACATGCCTGCCGAGCTACAGTTCACCCTATCTGCCCTTTGGCCGTTCCGAGGACGACGATACCGTGTGCAACCTTTACAATCAGACCACCACGCAGGAGGCGATGCGCCAGCTTTTCAAGGGTCTGACCATGACCGACCGCGCGGGCAATGTCGCACCGGGCAAGGTCTATCCGGATCAGCTGGCTCCGATCATCCGCCATGATGGCGCTTCGCTGGAATTGGTGAAGGCGCGGTGGGGGATGCCATCGCCGCCCTCGGTTTTGAAGACCCAACGGGATCCGGGCGTCACCAATGTCCGCAACCTGACGTCGCCGCATTGGCGGCGGTGGTTGGGCCCGGCGCATCGCTGCCTGGTGCCGGTCACGGCCTTCGCCGAACCGATCAAGGGCGGCAATCAGTGGTTTGCCCCGGCCGATGCAGAGACGCCGATGTTCTTCGCCGGGATCGAGGTCCGGGGCTGGACTTCGGTTCGGAAGGTGAAGGATGGCGAAACCACCGACGATCTCTACGCATTTCTGACCTGCGCGCCCAATGCCGAGGTGGAATCGGTGCATCCGAAAGCCATGCCGGTCATCCTGACCGATCCCCGGGATTGGGAGACCTGGCTTTCGGCACCGATCGAAATCGCCAGCAAGCTGCAACGCCCGCTGCCGGATGGCGCATTGGCGCTGGTCGATGCCCCTTCTGAGGCGTCCTGACATCGGCGGTCAGCCAGCGCAGGCCCGCGCCTGCGTCCGCACAACCGCATAGTCCGCCATCATCCCGACCAGCGCGGCATCCTCGGGCAGCGCCTCCAATTCTGCCGCCGCCTTGTCGCGCAGCGCCTGATCGTAAGCGACGACCGGCGGGCAGACCGCGCTGCCTGGATCAGAACCGCCCGTCGCGCAGGCGGTCAGCAAGATCGTCGCGATCACGAGGGCGGTTGCTGGATGCCTCCAGCATGCGGCGTTGGATGTCATTCTGGCGCTCCATCTGTTTCAGGCGTTCGGCGTGACGACCTGCGGTTTCACCAGCCCGCCGCAGGTTGAGGAGGAAAAGCAGGACCGCGCCGATCAGCGCGGCCCAGACGAACAGCCGCCGCGCCCAGCGCGACGCCATCAGCGCGGCAAGGGCGCACATCACCGCCGCCCTCGGTTCCAGTCGTCGAGCCGGGCCCAGACGGTCAGGCCGATCCCGGCCAGTGCCAGGGCGATGAAGGCCCAGCGCAGGGTGTCGAGATAGGGGATCAGCGGCTGTATCGCCGATTGCGCATCGCTGAGCGTGTCCTGCGCGAGTTCGATGCCCGCTGCGCCGACGGTTGCCAGTCCTGCCGCCCCGCTGCCCTTCATCGTGCGGCTGTCCGCCAGATGTTCCCGCGCGGGTGGCTGGTCCTCTGCAAAGGGGATGACGCGGGTGGGAAACGGCTCGCCCCAGCGCCGGGCCGGGCCGAGATCGATATGCATGAAGCCGGATCGGGGATAGGTGCCAAAGCCGAGAAAGTTCTCGGTTCGCGCGGCCTTCTCGAAGACCGCCGGATCGTGATTGGCCATGGAGATGTCGAAGGCCGTGCCCTCAAGGTGCTTGGAGCGTTTGGCGCCTCGCACCCGGGCATTGTGCTCGGGGCTGCGATAGGCCGAGTTCACGATCAGCGGCTTGCCGAGACGGCTGCGCAGCGCCTGCAGCCGGTCGAGGGCCGCCTCATGGATCAGGATCGCTCCGGTGCCGCGACAGGCAATCTCGGCGGGCGAGAAGTTCGGCCAGCGCCAGCTGTCTTTCGGCACGTCGCGCCAATGGCGATAGAAGCGGGTGGTCATGAGGATCCTCCGGATATGAAAAGGGCCCGCCGGGATGGCGGGCCATGGGGTGAATGGGGTTGTGGGGGGTGCGGCGGCGATTCCCGTCCAGCGGCTCAGCCGCCCTCGCCGAAGAGCTTGAGCTTCAGGGCGAGTCCGGCCAGCAGTGTCAGGATCAGCCCTGCCGTCAGTATGCGAATGACGGTCTGGGCAGCGGTGCGGCGCATCAGGCGGATGCCCTCCAGCAGTGCGCGCAGGTCGCGGATATCGAGGGCGGCTTCCCTGCCATCGAGCCCGACATCGACAAGGGCGCGTCTTGCGCCTTCCTGCGCCGCCCGGGCCAGCAGCTCCTCGAATTCGCTCTCGCTCATCTGCAGCATGTCATCGAGACGTTTGGGTGTCATCCGATCTTCGCTCCCCAGAAAGTGGTGTGATTGGCGGCGAAATACCCATCCGCCGCGCGAAAGCTGCCCTGCAGCGTCACGGTATCGCCCGCGTCCAGCGCGACCATGGTCTGCAGCCAGAGGGCGGTCGCCTCGGATACATGCGCACCGGAAACCTCGCCGAACGAGCCCCGGATTTCCGTGGATCCGTTCAGGACCAGCCGCCCGCGCATCCGGGCGTTGCCGCTGGCATTGATCTTGAAGAACAGCGAGGCGCCGAGGAGATAGGTTCCCGCGACCGGCGCCACGAAGCGGTTGGTGCCCGCGTCAAAGCAGCCCTGATCATTGTATTCGGCGACATTGATGCCGAGGGTGGTCCAGGTATCGGTGCCGACGTAATTGTCGTAATTCGTATAAGCCTTGAAGCGCGGCAGGTTCGGCTGGTCGGCAATGCCCGTCGCCGGATCGACGCCCAGCGCATCGCGGAAACTGGACCCGTCGGGCGAAACCGCGATGCGCAGCTTGTCCGATCCGAACATCCCGATCAGCGCCCGGGTGGAAAACCCGGTCTGCAGGATCAGCCCGGCATCGTCCGTACCCGTTTCCCGGTTCAGGGTCTGGGTCAGATCGCCGCTGCCGCCATCGGCCGCATAGAGGGCTGTCCAGAGGGCGCTGTTCAGCTTGGCCGAAAAGGGGGAACCCGCGCTGGCTTCCATGCCAATACCAAGCCGTGTCAGATCGTCGAAGGCGGTCGGGACCATCGGCTGCCAGCCCGCGCCATGCCGGACCAGCAGGACCGCCTCATCCTCGACCCATGCCCGCCAGCCCGCGCGCGGCGGCAGGCGCAGCCAGGCACCCTCGGTCCAGAGGGCCACGTTCAGATCCCAGCCCGCCCAGCCGCCGGTCGCGCCCGAGGCGACGATATAACGGTCGCCATCGGCGGGGCTTGCCGGTGGCGCGGTCAGACCCTGGCTTTTGACCGAGAGCTGCACCAGCCCGTCGAGCAGGCGCAGGGCCTCGTTATGGGTGACGTGTTTCTGCGCCTGCGCCGCCATCAGATATGGCAGCAGCAGGTTTGTCGTGCTGTCGGACATTTTTTGGATTCCCGGTCTTCAGAGATAAAGGGTGGTCGTTCGGACGGTGCCGCGCCCGATGCGGGTCGAGAGCTGACAGATGCGGATCGTCAGACTGCCACCCGGTGTCAGCAACGCGCCCCAATCGGCGGTCTGTTGCGCGGCGCTGTAGACGACCGACGGCGCATTGCTGGTCAGGATCCGCTTCACGGCCGCACCGTCCATGATCCGGACCTCGTAGCTTTGCTGTTCTTCGGCCATCGGCACCTCCATGCCCTGCCAGCTGTCGGCGGCGAGATCACGACACCGGCGCGTCCAGCGGAGCGTCAGATCGCCTGGCACATGTGGGCGCCGCCATGGCTGGGCAACCTGAACCGGCGAGAACGGCCGCAGCCCAGCGCCCTCGGCCGTGAAACTGATGGCAGCGAAGGTGTCGCTGCTGACCGGGTGGCGGGCCGGACCGATGCGCCAGTTGAAGGGGATGCCGAGATCGGCTTCCGGGATCGGCAGCGGAGTCAGCGCTTCGTTCAGCAGCACGACCCGCGCTCCGGCCGGGGTGGGATTGCCTATGGCCTGTTCGGTGCCGCGCTGGCCGCGCAGCAGCCGGGTCAGGCGATAGCGCCCCAGCGCGATCAGCTCGGCATGGCCCGCCTGGACGATTTCCCAGCGTCCCGGCGCGGCTTCCACAGCCAGCGCATTAGCACCGCCAAAGAGGGCCAGATCGCTGACGCTGTCCAGCTGGCCGCTCATCAGATCGAGGATCAGGACATTGCCGAGATCGACCCGCGACGTGGGCCCAGGCCAGAGGTCCGACGCAAGGCGTCCGAGATTGGCCCGACGGCGCACCGTCGTCACCAGATCGAACCCGTCTTCGCCGGGGCTGCGATACACGGCCAGCGCGCCGGGCCAGGGTTTTGCGGTGGCGGCGATCAGCGGCTGATGGGCCGGAACATCATCTCGGAGCTGAGGTAGGTCGAGCAGGATGACTTCCGGCGGACCGAAGGTCACCGCGCGGGGCAGGGTGGCAGGGCGCTCGGCGCCGGGCGGCAGGTCATAGGCCTCGCGGTCCTGCCGCACCGCCTCGATGCCGCGCGCTTCGGCATCGGCAATCGCGGTCAGGCGGAACTGCTGCTGGCGCCCGTCATGGTCCAGCGCGATGATATCCGCCGGATCCAGCGCCAGCCGTGAGGGCGGCAGGCGAAACACCGCGCTTTCGCGGCCTGCCCAAGCCTCCTGCAATGCCCGGCGGCAGCGGCGTTCGGCCTCTTCCGGCGGCACGGCCATCGGAAAACTCTCCGAGGCGATGCGGCTGGTGTCCACGGTGATGCGCGCGGCTTCCACCAATGCGGCATCGTAATCCTCGTCGGCCCGGGCCACCTGCCACTTCAGCGCCTGTGGCAGCTCCGTCTCTTGGGCGCGAGTTAGCTCGATGGGTTCGCCGTCCGAATTACCCGCGGCCAGATCGTCATGGGCGATGGTGGCAACCGGTGCCCGGCCGCGCATCACAAATCGGATGACGCCCTCGCTCTCGACCGCGTCAAACCCGAAGTGCCGCGCCAGCGTGGTGATAGAGGCGCGGGGGCTTTCGAGGGCTGTGATGGCGTAGCCCTCGGCCGCGCCCCAGAGGCCGGAGACATCGATGCGGCTTTCCGGCAGTCCGGCGCGCCCGCAGAGATGGCGGACGAGGGCCGCGAGCGAGACCGCGCCCAGCCGCCCGGTCAGCCAGTGCCCTAGCCGCCAATTGGCGCCATCGGTCCAGACGTCGCTGAGGGCCGGAAAGAAGGGATAGGGGCGGGCATCCCAGGTCCATGCCGCGCATTCCGAGACCTCGACCATGCGCTGGCCGGTGATCGCGGAGACCGGGTTGTTCGCTGGTTTGCCCCAATGGAGATAGGACGCCTCCAGATAGGCGCGCTGGATGGCATCGTCGCGCCAGCCGCGCGAGAAATAGGGCGCGAAGCTCTCCGACGACTTCGGATCGTAGAAGACATTCGGCTGGTTGGTGCCGCGGTCGATGGCCGGGCAGCCGAGTTCGGTGAAGCGGATCGGCTTTGACTGCGGCACCCACGGCGTCGGTGTCGCGGCCTCGACGCCGCCCGGCCGGTCGAAATGCCGGTTCGACCACCATGAGCGCAGATCTTTGGGCCGGAAGACCCATGGCTTTCCGTGGGCACCATCGGTGATCGGGGTGCGGACCTGCGCCGCGCGGTCGGCCTCGGAGGCATAGAACCAATCGAACCCTTCGCCGCCCGCGATATTGGACTGCAGATAGGTCCGGTCATGAATGGCAGGCCAGCCAGCTTGGGCGTCCAGATGATCGAAGCCGTCGCGCCAGTCGGAGAGCGGCAGGTAATTGTCGATGCCGATGAAATCGACGTTCTGGTCGGCCCAGAGCGGGTCCAGATGGAAATGGACATCCCCGCTGCCGTCGCCCGGCTGATGCCCGAAATATTCCGACCAATCGGCGGCGTAGCTGATCTTCGGGCCCGGCCCGAGGATGGCGCAGACATCAGCGGCCAGCGCCTGGAAGGCAGCGACGGCCGGATAGCTGTTCAATTCCGAACGGATCGTGGTCAGTCCACGCATCTCTGAACCGATCAGGAAGGCATCGACCCCGCCCGCCACCGCGCAGAGATGGGCGTAATGCAGCACCATGCGCCGCAGACCATGGTCGCTCGGGTCGCCTGTCCATCGGACATCATCACCGGTAATGGTAAAGTCGCCCGCGCTGGCACTGCCGAAGAAGGCATCAACCTGATCTCCGGCCGTCGCCGTCTTGTCGGCGCTGCCTGCCTGACCGGCGGCGGGCGAACAGGTGATCCGTCCACGCCAGGGGAATGCGGGCTGACCCGTCCCGGCGGCGTTGTCCGAATAGGGGTCCGGCAGAGTGTTGCCCGGCGGGATATCCATCAGGATGAAGGGATAGAAGGTCACCCGCAGCCCGCGCGCCTTCATCTCCCGAATTGCCTGCACCACCGCGAAATCCGCCGGCGTGCCGCCATAGACGGGACGATCCTGACCATCGCGGCTGACGAGATGGGCATCGGCCCGGCTGACGCCATTCACGGACCATGTCCAGGGGCTGCTCAACTTCTCGGCGACCTCGACGCCGGGCCGGATGGCGCAATGGCTGCAGCGCAGATCATCGCCGAACCAGGCCACGACCAGACTGACGCTTTCGACCTTCGGCGCCATGGCCTGCAGCCGGTCCAGCGCCACGATCATGTCCGGGCTGCCGGGCATGGCGTTCAGGTTCTCGGTAGAGGTCGTGCCGCCGGTACTGTGGCCGAAGACATTGGTTTTGGCGCCCGTGGTCTTGCGCACCGGCTCGGTGGCATAGGTGAACTCGCCCGAGGCCGGGATCAGCGTCACGGCACGGGTCAGCCCCTCGGCGGTATCCGGATCGGCCAGCGGCCGGAAGACCTCGAAGCTCAGCTGCGGCAGGCGGTTGCCGTAATCGTTCAGCGGCAGATCTTCGAAGACGACATAGGCGGTGCCGCGATATGCGGGCGTGGCCTCTGGGCCCATCGTGGCGGCGATGAATGGATCGGGCTGTTGCGTCTCGCTGCCTGGGTACCAGCGCCAGGTAAGTCCCGAGGTGTCGAGCGGCTTGCCATCGGCCCAGATCCGCCCGATGCCGGTAATCTCGCCTTCACATAAGGCGACCGCGAAGGATGCATAATAGAGATATTCCGTGGTCTCGACCTTCGGTCCGCCACCCTTGCCGCCGCCCTGACGGCTGGTGCGGGTCTCCTCGCGGAAATCCGTGGCCCAGACGATATTCCCGCCCATGCGCATGCGGCCGAAGATGCGCGGGATCACTGCGCCCTCGGTCGAGGCGGTGATGCGCAGATTGTCGAGCCGCGCGCCTTCGATTCGTTGGGCCGGGGCCAGCGAGGAGACGATCCAGCTGTCCACGGCCGCGCCTATGGTGGAGCCGATCATGCCGCCGATGGCAGCACCGGAAAATCCGAGGATCGCGCCGCCGAAGCCGCCGCCAATCGTAGCGCCGACCGAGGCCAATACCAATGTTGCCATGAAAAAGTCTCAAATGCTGGGGAAGAGGAAGGCAAAAGCGATGCGGCGGCGCCAAGAAGGCGTCAGAGGTTCTTCGATCACACCAAGCCGCTCATAGGCGTGGATGAAACGGTCGGGCGCGGTGAGAATTCCGACGTGCTTGGCGATGGCATCCGTTCTCATGCGGAAGAGGACCAGTGCACCCTGCCCGGCATCCGCGACGGATAACTCGATCATCATCCGCCGCGCGCCCTCGGCCAAGACTTCGCGGGTGCCCGTCTCGCCCCAATCGCGGCTATAGGGCGGGATCGGAAAAGGCTCGTCGCCCACGACCTCGCGCCAGACGCCGCGCGCCAGCCCGAGGCAATCGCATCCGACGCCCCGGAGGCTCGCCTGATCGTGATAGGGCGTTCCAAGCCAGCCGCGCGCGGTGGCGATGATGCGGTCCGGAGCCCCATCGGTTTGCGACCGGGTCACAGCACACCGCCATCGTGGCGACCGTCCGATGAGGCATAGCGCAGAATGGTGTCCTGACCGGGAATATGCGGGAAGCCCCGGAAGTTCGCCACATTCCCGAACTTCTGGCCGCAAGTGGCGATGCGCTTGTCGCAGCCCGCCCGGATCGTGAAGCCGTCCCCCGCGCCGATGGGGCGGATCGGCGCTTCCAGCAATGTTAGCACCGCAATCCCATCGCTGCGGTCATGGGCCAGCACCTCCGCGCGGCGACCGGCATTGGGCCCGGATGTCCATGTGAGCGTGCCGAAGCGGAACCAGCCGGGTGCGAACCCACCGAGTCCGGAGGCGGTGAACGCCCGGTCGCGCAGGCTGTCGATGACGGTCCCCGCGCCGCGAAAAGCCGGATCCTCCAGATCGAGACAGCAGCGCGCATCGCCCAGCGCGGCGTCGCAGCTGGCCTGAAAGGTCCGCCCGACGGTTTGGCCGAGGAGTTGCGACATCGACCGGACCTCGGCCACAAAGGCATGGCGCCCGCGCCTTATCTGGCCGATGGCGCCGCGCCGCATCAGCACCCTTTCCGATGGCGCCTGCCAGTTGACCCGCCAGAGTTCCACTTCGGCATTGTCCCAGCGCCCGTCCAGAATATCGGCCTCGGTGATCCGGTCCGAGCGCAACGCGCCTGCCGCATCCTGCGCATCGACCGAAAGGTCCGCGCCCGACCTGATCTCGCTGGCCGTCAGCCCGCTTTCCGGTTCGAACTCCGTGCCGTCGAACATCAGCACCCGGTCGTGATCGGTGAAGCCGAAAGCTGTGCCATCGGCGCGGGTGATGCGCCAGCACCAGGCCAGTGTCGTGGTGCCGCTGTCGAGATGGGTCTGCAATGCGGGCAGGATGTTCTTCATCGCCGGATCTCCAGCAGCGGAATGGAGGTGATCGATCCCAGCCGCTCGATATCCAGCGTGACGTCCAGCACGTCGCTGTCGAAGCGGACCAGCACGTCGAATTCGAACCCGGCGGTGATGGCGATGCCGGTGGCGGGCGCGGTCTCGAAGCTGATCAGGCCTGTCTTGTGATCGACCGACCAGCCGCCAGCTTGTGGCACGCCATTCACGGCGATCTGGACGGTGCCCGCGACCGGCTTGCTGATCGTTCGCGTCCAGGACTGGCCGCCAGAGGCGTAGCGCTTTGCCAGCTGGAACGCGGTCGCGACGCCATCGCCGGTGCCGATCTGCTGATCCATCGGCGACGGAGTCTGCGACGGCAGGCAGGACCGATGATCCGCCCAGTCCTTGAACCGGAAGCCGTAAAGCCTGCCGTTCCGCGCCTCGAAAAAGGCCACCACCACCGCCAGATCGTCGGCGCGGCGGATGCCGTAGCTGACATCGTAGCGGCGGCGCGAATTGGCCCAGCTGGCATTGCGCTCCTCGTCGCCGCTTGCCAGTTCGACGATCTGGGTGCGCCGTTCCGGTCCGCCCCGCGCGCCGCGGCTGATCGTGTCCGGAAACCGGACTTCGTGGAATGCCATGTTCTGATCTCTTTCTTACAATCCGCGCCGGCCGAGCGAGACGGCACGGGCGATATCGGCGGCGATCTGGGTGCGGGACTGCCGGAAGCTCTCGGCGTCGCGCGCATGGATGTTGACTGTGACGCCCTTGCCGTGATCCTGCGCCTCGCGGCGCGAGAGCACACGCTCGCCGCGCTGGAGGATCGCGGGCACCTCGTCATGGCGCAGCCCGACCATGCCGCCAGCATGCATGCGTGGCGCGCCCGCAAAGGCGAGTGCCGGAACCATGCGGCCAGCACCTGTGGCACCGACCATTCCGCCCGTATGCATGATGCTGGCGAAAATCCCGCCCGCGCCGCCCAGCGCACTCGAAAGCGCATTGGCAATCGGCCCGAGCAGGAAACGCCGCGCGGCCAGCTTCGAGAGATCGGCCAGCAGCGAGGTCACCAGATCGCGGAAATCGAGTTCGCCGGTCTTCACGAATTCCCCAACGGCGTTCTCGGCGCTCTGGAATGCGCCCACCAGCGCCTGTCCGATATCGGCGCCGATATCCTTTGCCTTCTTCGCGTAGTCCGACAGCGCCTCTGTCACGGCCTTCCAGCCGGTCGCCGTGGCCTCGGTCGCGGGCTTGGCCTCTTCCGCCGCTTCCTTGCCAGCGGCCCCGGCATCCTTTGCCGCTGCGCCCGCGCCGCTGGCAGCCGTTTCGACCCCGCCCAGCGCATCCTCGTAATGCCCGGCGGCTTCCGTCGCCACGTCCAGCGCCGCGCCACCGGCATCATCCTCGCCGCCCGACATCGCGGCACGCAGCGCATCCATCGCCCGACCGACGCCATCGAAGGCCGAGGCTCGGCTGGAACTGGCACGGTCGCGATAGCGCCCCGCCATATGCGCCGAATTGCTGGCCGCATGTTCCAGCATCGAGGCACGGCCTAGCGCCTCGAACACGTCGATGCGGGTATCGGAGCCGATTTCTTCGGCCACCTTGTTGAAGGTGGGCGCGATCATCCCCAGAAAATCCGCCCATTTCCCGGCGAGGAAGGCCATCAGCCGGGTCCAGATCGCTTCGATCTCGGATTGCATGGCCCGGAAATCATCGGCGAAGGACATGACCGTGACCTTGATCCCCTCCCAGACGGCCTTGGCCACATCGGCCATCAGCGCCATGGCATTGCCAAAGCCGCCCGCGCCGTTGACCAGCTTCGTGAACTGATAGACCAGTTCCCCGGCGCCGACGATCAATGCGCCGATGCCGGTGCGGATCAGCGCCCCGCGCAGCACCACCAGTGCTGTGGCGAGGCCCCGGACGGAGAGTGCCGCTGCCGCCAGCCCTGCGACCCAGCGGCCGGCCATGAAACCCGCGAAGCTGGCCGCATAGGTGGACAGACGTCCGATCTGGTCGAAGATCCCGGAGATCGCCATGCCGAGCGGGCCGGTGCGGCTGGCCAGCGCCGCCATTGCGTCGGCGACGGCTTCCAACGCAGGTGCGGCGGCCACCGCCAGCTGGTTCGACAACCCGCGCCAGACCAGGCCCAGCCGCGAGATGGCGTCATTCGTGCGCTCGATCCGGTCGGCATCCTGCTCGGAAACCACGACCCCGAAAGCCCGGACATCCTCAGTCGCCTGCCGCAAACTGGCGGTGTCAATGCGCGACATGGCGATGGAGCCTTCTTCGCCAAACAACTGCCCCGCCACGGCTGCACGTTGCGCGACCGGCACGAACTCGGCAATGGCGGCATTGATCGCGCCGACGCGCTGATCCAGCGGAAGGGCCAGCAGGTCAGCGCCCGTCAGACCCAGCCGCGCCAGCGCGTCCGCCGCCGGACCTCCGCCCGCTGCCGCCTGGCTCAGCCGCCGGGTCAGATCCTTGGTTGCCTGTTCGATCCCGGACATCGACACACCTGCCAGTTCTCCTGCCCGCTCCAGCGTCTGGATCGAGGCGACTGTGGTGCGGAGGGATTGCGCGAGCTTGGCCTGCGCATCCACCGTCTGGAGTCCGGCCCGGACCATGGCGATCCCGGCCGCAGTGGCGGCGGCGACCGCAGCGGCTGCTGCCACACCGACTTTGCGGGTGAACCCGGCCATACGGGCATTCGCCGCCTCCATATCGCGTGAGAGCCGCCCGAAGCCGCGCGATCCGGCCTCGCCGACACCTTCCAGCTCGGCGCGCACCTGTCGTCCGCCCACTGCCGCAAGGCGGACGCTGACGCGTTTTTCTGCCATCTCATCGTTCCATCTGTTCGTTCATCTTGCGCACCATCACCGCCTCGATGATGGGCAGCAGTTCGGCGGCTGCCGGGGCTGGAATGCCCAGCGCCGCTGCCAGCCCCAGCGCCGCGTTCAGATCCCAGCCGACCACTGCGCCCGGCAGCACCCGCAGCTGACCGCCAAGCCGCCCGACCAGATCCCAGATCTGCCAGCCCTCGAAGGTCAGCGGCTGGTTCAGCCGCGACGGGCAGTCTTCGCAGCTTTGCGTGCAGGCCGCGCAGTAGCTGTCGCCCCCGCCGAAAGACCATTCGGCGAGGGCGCGGAGACGTTTTTTTCCTGTTCCAGCAGCAGACCCTTCGAGACATAGACCAGCTGGAAAGCCTCGAAGATCGGCCAGATATCCAGAAGCGCGTCGATGGCATCCGGGCTGGGGGCAATGGCATTCCCCTCGGCGTCGCCGACACCCTCCCAGTCCAGCACCGCGCGCCGGGCCAGCGCCTTGGCGAAGATCAGGGCGCGGGTCTCGTCGATGGTCCCGTCCGGCACTGCTTCGACATCCGGATCGCTACGGGTGGCGACCATCAGCGCGGTGGTCAGCGGGCGCAGCTGCACGCGGACGCCGGGCGCCAGCGCGTGCCAGCGCGGTTCGTTGGTCAGGTCGAGTGTCAGCATCAGTATTCCTCGCGGTCGTTGATCAGGGTGGCGGTGCACATGCGGCCCAGCGCACTGTCGCGCGCGGCCTGCCAGTCGAAGGTTGCCTGCACGCCCTGCGGACCGGAAATCTCGATCCGGGGGCGGGGCAGATAGACAGCATGCACGGTGAAGCTGAAGCTCTCTCCCGAGGGCAGGGCATAGGAGAAATCCAACTCGCAGGGTTCGCCATTGATGGCTTGGCTCACCAGCGTGCTGTCCGAGAACCGGACCTCAATCGAGCCGGTCAGGGCCGCAATGGACGGATCGGCACCATCGATGCGGCCATCGGCGCGGATGGTCTCGATCCGGTCGAGATTGTTGGCATAGCTGATCTGGGCCGAGACAACATTGCCCAATGCCGCGCCGTTGCGGGTGATCGCGCCGTTGAAATGGCCGAAGCGCTTCAGGTCGATGGGGGTAGGGGTTCCGGCATTGCTGACGGTCCCGACCGTCTCGCCCTGCGCGACCAGGCGCGTGGTCGCGGTCAGAAGACCGGAGCGCTGCATCTGCCAGCTAAGCTGGTCCAGCACGCAGCCCGAATAGATCGCATAGCGCGGCACCTCGGGCATGCCGGTCTCGATGGTAAGGCTGGGAAGCGTCCAGGCGCCCGAGCGGAACTCATGCGTCCAGGGCCCGGTGCCGGTGGTGACCGGGTCTCCAAACGCCGCCTTCAGCCAGAAGCCGAACGCTTCGGCATCGATCGGCAGGAAGACATCGCCGTCGGCCGTCACCGCATCCTTGATCGGCGGCAGCGGATCGCGGTCATAGCCCAGCAGTTCGGAATTCAGCAGCGGTTGCTCCGCGCCGAGCGTGGTGCTGGCAAACGGCATTTTGGTAAAGCCGCCAATCGGCGGCGTGCCATAGACGGTCTCGAACGCAAGCGCCATCTGCGCCCGCGCCCCCTGGGCTCGTGCCATGAAATGTCCTTTCGGTCGGTGTCAGGTTAAGGTGATTTGCGGCGCGCGGTTGCGAGTCCGGGCGCTGCGCCGCAGAATGGGCCGGTGGTGGGATACGGTTTGTGAGAGGTGCGATGGTGGTGTTGGGATTGCTTCGAGGCGCAGGTTGGTTGTTTGGAAAGCGGGCGCCCCTCGCGGTCATAGTGGCCATGGTTCTGACGGGATGTGTGCCGTCCGAGGTTGCGGCACCCGCGACGCCATCACGGTTCGATTTTGCCGGGCAGGTGACCCGGGTTGTCGATGGCGACACCTTCTGGATCAACGGGCAACGCACCCGCATCCGGGTCTGGGGGCTCGACGCACCGGAGATCGGCCGGGCGGGCGGGTCGACCGCGACGGCGCAACTGGCGGGCCTCGTCTCCGGGCGGTCTGTTCAGTGCCGGATGCGCGATGTCGACCGCTACGGGCGCATCGTCGGGCAATGCTGGTTGCCGGACGGTCGCGACATCGCGGCGACGATGATCGCCAGCGGCACCGCGCGCGAATATTGCCGGTTCTCGGGCAATTATTACGGCACCTGCTGATCGGCCGTCATGCCAGTGGGTCGGTCGTGGTGTAGTGCAGGATGACCGGAATCACCGCCGCCTTCAGGCTGGGCGCGCCCTCGACAGGCAGATCGACCGAGCGCGGCGACTCGGCTTCGATCCAGTCGCACAGCCCGCCCAGCGTCCGGTCTGCGGCGATTGCCGTGCCAATGCTGGTGCAGAGGGCGTCGAAGGCAGCGTCACGGTCGGCACCCTGTACTACCGCCTCAATTTCGGCGCGGTGCTGGTAGTGGTAGCGTAGCGGCGACAGCGTCACCTCGGGCTCGCCCGGTTCGCCATCGCGGAAGATCAGCAGGCCGTCGGGCGGCACGCGTTCGGGTAGGACGTCGCTGCGGAGGGCGTTGGCGGACAGCGCTGAGAGCCGCGCGTGCAGCGCGGTCAGGATGGTCTCGCGGGTGGTGGGCATAGAGCTGCGATTGCCGTTAGACCAGATCTCTGAGATCAACTATTCCGCCTAATAGCGCTGACAGTGCGGGAAGCGCGCTTTTTGTAGCGCTAAGTAGCTTTCTACGCCTAAGATGGTTCGCCACCTGCATATTCACGTAGTAACGAAATGCCGCTCCATCGGCCTTACTTTCGCGCTGACACTTTCTGGCTAGATCTGCGATTCGCCCGATTTCTTCAAAAAACTGATCCTTTGACTTCCCTCCAAGCTTCAAGAAGAAGAATTCGTCGCCACTTGCTCGAAATACGACGCACGGCAGATCCGGAAAGGCTATCTCTAACTTATCGATCATGCCGGCAGCCAGCGCCACGCCATATCGTTTTGGTTGAATCCAGCTGTCCACACCATAGCCCTCTTTGACGGGGATTAGCAGATGCCACGCGCCCCTCGCATGTTCGTCAAAGCCCTCTCTGGCCTCGAGAACCCAGCCGATCTTTTCTGGATTGTACACACGGTCGATATAAGTGCCGACAAGCGCTCGCTCCTGCTCAATCTCCTCGATACCTGCCTGGTTATGAACTGTTCTCATAGGTTATAGTCCCGTGTTTATGACTGCCAGTTTGGTCAGCAAGCACTGCAAGCTGCGCGAAGGCAAGCGACGTTATTGCATGGACAATTTTGTTTTCTTCATCACCGCTTTCCTTCCACCCACTTCCCGACGATCCTCCCCGGCACGCCATCCGCCGCCCGCTCCGCCTCCCGTGCCAGATCCAGCCGCTTCGGCAGCCTGACCTGCGGCACCAGCAGGAAGACTGGTACGGTGGTGCGTCCGCGCCCGGTTTTGGATCTGGATGCCACCGCCCGGCCCTTGGTGTTCAACCGCCCCTCGGCAACCAGCAGGCTTGGCCCGCGCTTGCGATAAACGAAGCGCAGCCGCAGCCCGGTGCGACGCTCCCATTCGCCGGGCGTGATGCGCCCGCCGCGCAGGGATTTTCCGGCGGCTTCGGTCGGGATGACCAGCCAGAAGCCATCGCGGGAGCGGATCAGCGGACCGGCATTATGCGCGCCGACGATGACCGGCGCCTTCGACCAGACCAGCGCGGTGGCATTCAGACTGTCGCCCGCCTTCGGATAGGTGGCGTTGCGGATCGAATTCGCCAGTCTGCGCCCAAGGCCCGCCCCGGTGATCTGGCCGCGCCATGCCGTCTTCAGGCCCACGCCTGCCTCGCGCATGGCACCGGTCACGGCTTTCTCGCCTGCCTCGATCTCAGCTTGCATCATGGCGACGAGATCTGGATCGATATCGAGCTTCAGTCTCATGCAGGTATCAGTTCTACCGTCCAGATCAGCCGGTCGCGGTCACGGATCGGCTCGCCCTGAATGGCGAAGCTGTCGGCGCCGATGACGATCAGATCGCCCTCCCGGGGATCGGTGAGTTCGCTGATCCGGATATCGACGGTCAGCGTCTCGGACAGGATCCGCGCCGATCCGAATTCGGTGATCCGGTCCGGCGCGCGGCGGATGAGGCGGATCGGGCGTTCCTCCGATGTGTCGGCGGCGATCCAGACGGCTGATACCGACATATCGGGATGGCCAAAGATGCGGTTCATGGCGGCGCTGAAGGCGTTCATCAGTTCGAGCTGTGCAGCCGGATCGCCAGCCGCGGGCGCTTGTTGACCGGCAGGATCGATGCCTCGGTCATCAGGTCGATCCAGCGGCCCTTGGGATCGAGATGCTGGCGGGCATAGAGCGGCAGACCGATGGTATTGGCGGTTTCCAGCAGGTTCGCAGGCCCGCCATAGGTCGTAAAGGTGTCCATGGTGCCGGTCGCGAAGGCGATGCCTTCATTGGCCGGTACCAGCCGTTCGCTGGCTTTCGTGGACAGCGTTACTGTGCCCGCATATTCCTCGAAGAGGATGCCGGCGAAGGGGAAGTTGCGACGTACATCCTGCCGCAGCGGCTGGGCACCGGTCGCGGCGTAGAACTTGTATGCCTCTTCCGTCTTCGGATGCGAGATCAGCTTGTCGAAGAACTCGCGGCTGACCAGCGCGTGGACCCCCGACATGCTTTCGCCCAGCAGATTGTCCTCGACGGCGCGCAGCACCTCGCGGACCTTGCCCTGAATGTTCGTGCCAGCGGTGCCCAGGACGAAGTCGACGCTGATCTGCGCGATGCCGAATTCGGTGAAGTAATTGTAGAGCGTCGTGCCCGCCCCGTCCTTCACGATGCCGCGCAGCGCGTTCATTTCCATATATTCGCGGGTCTGGGCATGCTTGCGGCGCATCAGCGTCAGTTTCCGCGTCATCACCGCGACCAGCGGATCGGCCTCGTCGCCTGCGCCGATGGCGGGCACGCCCTGAATATCGGCGGGCAGGATCACATCGTCATGCGGGATCCAGGGCAGCGCAAAGCTGCGCATGGCGCGCCCCTCTCGCGAGCCGACGGTAGCCGGGCCGCCCAGCGCGACCGAGGGCAGGAGGTTCAACACGCCTTCGATCTGCTCGATGATGACGCTACGCTGGGAGACGCCCTCGAAGCGGAAGAGGCCCAGTTCTCCGAGGCGGGTATAGAGGTTCGGCAGGATATTGATGGCCTGCGTCATCTCTGCCAGCGAATAGCCGCCGGCATCGAAGGGATTGCGGATGATGGTCATGGGGAAACCTTGTCGGGGAAGGGGAAGATAGGATCTTGGTCGGGCGGGTCCGTGACCCTCGGTCCGGTTCGTAACCGCCGGGTGGGTTCGTGACCCCGGGGCCGGTTCGCAACCCGTCAGGCGCTGTCGCGGATGACGATGCCCAGCGCGGTCAGTTCGCCATGCTTGGCGGCGATCTTGGCGGCATCATCGACGCTGCCATCGTAGAAGAGGGCATCGCGCGACAGGATCGCCGGGCCACGGACCAGCAGGATGCCGGTGGCCTCGGCAAGCCGCGTATCGACCGGATAGAGCAGGATGCCTGCGGCCAGTTCCGCACCATCGCTGCCGCCATGACTGGCGAAGGTGTATTGGCCGCTGACGGTGACGCGGCCCAGAACCGCACCTGCCGGGTATTGCGTCCCCTCGGCCAGGGTGACGGTCTCGCGGGTATAATTGGGGTTCAGCTCATATTTGAGCGCATCGCCCATGCTGGGCGGTTGGGTCAGGACGGGCATCATGGTCTCCGGAAGGTGTCAGGCGATCAGCGCGCGGCGCTGTCGGCGGATTTACGGACGGCGGCCACAAGCGGGCTCGGCTTGTTTGTGGGCGCGGGCGCGCTGGCCAGAATGCCACTGGCGTCGCTTCTGGCCGCGAGACTGTCGAGGATCTGGCCGCGCAGCGCATCGGGGCTTACGCCCCGCCTCACGGCATCGGCCGCGTCCATGGTGACGCCCAGCTTGGCCGCCTGGGCGCAGATCGAGGCCACTTCTGCGGCTTCGGCACGGATGGCATCGGCATCGGTCGGGGCAGCAGCCGGTGCGGTGTCAGGCGTGGACGGCACTGCCGCCGGTTGCTGCGCTGTCGGCGCGGCCTCTGCACCGGAGGCGGTGGCGTTCGGTGCTTGTTGGTCCGGTGTCCGGGCATCTTCATCCGTCTGATCGGTCATGATCATCTCCTGCTTGGGGTGGGGTGGTGAAAGGGTTGGGGATTGCGCTTGTAGGCCGACCGGCAATGCCGGGCGGCCGAGGCTTTCGGCAAAGGCGCGAAAGGCGGCACGTGGATCGGCCACGGCATCGGCCAGACCGGCATCTACAGCCGCCGCGCCACGGAAGATGGCGGCCTCGGTGGCGAGCGCCGCTTCCCTTGTCATCATGACTCCGCGCCCGGCGGCGACGGTTTCCGCAAAGAGGATCCGCAGATCCTCCAGCTCGGCCTGCAGCCGGTCGCGGATAGCTTCGGGCAGCGCGGCATAGGGGTTGCCGTCGGCCTTTTGGGCTCCGGCATGGATCAGTGTCACCGCGACGCCCTTCTGGGCCAGCATGCCGGACATGTCGGTATGCATGGTGATGACACCGATGCTGCCCGCCACGCCGGTGCGGGGCAGGGTGATACGGGTCGCCTGCGAGGCCAGCGCGTATCCGGCCGAGAGCGCATGTTCGGCGAGAAAGGCGTGCACCGGCTTTGTATCCCGTGCGGCGCGGATGCGGTCGGCGAGATCGAAGGCCCCGGCCACCTCGCCACCGAAACTGTCGATTTCCAGCGCGATGCCGCGAATGGCAGGATCGCTGACTGCGGCGTCGATCTGGGCCGCGAGGCCCTCATAGGAGGTGAGCCCCGAGCTCTGGCCGATCCAGGCGCCGCGATGGACCAGCGTTCCGGCGATGGCGATCACCGCCACGCCATCGATCACCGGGAACGGCGCATCGGTGTCTTCACCATGACGTCCGACCAGATCGCCGCCGATCAGCGACGCGCGGGCCGTCTGCCGCGCGGCCGACTGGTCCGGTTCGGCGACCGTCATGCCGTTAAAGCGAATTTCCTGCCCGGTGATGCGCGGCCCCAGACCGCTGAGAAAGGCCAGTGCCTTGGCGGGTGCGATCATCAGCGGCGTGTCGAAGGCCCGCTGGGCGATCTGGGCATGATGCATCAGCGGTCCTCCTTGGCATCGTCTTCGTCGTCAGGGTCCGTTGGACGGTCTTCGTCTTCGTCCTTGCCGTTCGTATTGTCGGTGCGCTCACCAGCGGCTTCGCTCTTCGGCCCCTGCGCGGGCGATCCGGGGCGGCGGAAGTCGAGGCCCAGCGCTGCCTCGCGTTTGCGTTCGGCCGCGATCTCGCGGTCGACCTGTTCCGCGTCATAGCCGCGCTCGGAAATCGCCTGGCTGCGGGATTTGAGCCCCGCCTCGATCTGCAGGATCTCGGCCGAGGCATCCTTCATCGGATCGACCCAGTCCCAGCGCGTCGGCAGCCAGCTGACTGCCTGAAATCCGCGCCGGTTGCGGTCATAGCCGGGCAGGTCGATGGCGCCGGACAGCACCGCCAGATCCAGCCAGCGCTGCCAGACCGGGCGGCAGAGCTGATGGACGATGACGCTGTGCTGGATGGCCGAGACCCGGCGGCGGAAATCCAGCAGCGCGACGCGCGTGTTCGAGAAATTGCCTCGTGCCGTGTCGCCGGTCAGATAGGGATACGGAATGCCCAGCGCTGCCGCGATCTGCAGGAGCGTGCGGTATTGGAAGGGCTCATAGGTGGACCCCGAGTCTGGCGTCGCGGGTGTCGAGACATCCTCGCCCGGATCGAGGCGCACGACCTGACCGGGCTCGACCTCCAGATCCTCTTCGGCCGGTTCCAGCGGCGTTTCCGGGGCGGGCGAGGTGATGAACATCGCGAACATCGCCGCGGTCTTTTTCCGCTCCAGTTCTGCGTCGTCATAAAGATCCAGCGTGAAGAGTTTCACGATGGCCGGTGCAAAACGCGACACGCCGCGCAGCTGACCTGCCTCGACAGGGTCCAGCACATGGATGATCTCCGAGGCCGGGACGCGAACCGTTTCGCTGACGAGGCCCGGATCGGTCATATCACCCGGATGGCGGCGCAGCAGGTGATAGGCCACGCGACGCCCGATCCGGTCGAATTCGATGCTCTGACGGATCGTCCCGCCGCCGGGCAGTTCCCGGTTCAGATCCATCGGCAGCATTTCCGAGGGCAGCATCTGCAGCTGCAGCGGCACCGACAGCCCGTCTTCGGTGCGGCGCGGACGGAGTCGCAAAAACACCTCGCCCGCCAGAAACAGTTCCCGGGCGGCACGGCGCTGGAGACCATAAAAGTCCGTCAGCCCCTCGGCATCGGCCTCGTCGGTCCAGCCAAGCCAGAGTTTCTGCAGTGCTTCCTTTTGCGCGGCATTGGCGATGGAGGAGGAGGGTTTGATGCCGTCACCCACGACGTTGCTGGCGAAGGCCTCGACTGCCCCCGACGCATAGCCGTTGTTCCGCGCCAGCCAGCGGGCCCGCGCGGTGATGGTCTCGCCCGCGCCCGCGATCAGCGTGTTCACATGGGCACGGCTGGCCCGGAAACCGCGCAACCGCCGGTGCGACTGCGCCGCGTCGAACCCGCCGATAATCGCGCCGAGGCGCGCGCGGATGCCGTCAAACGCCATGGATCAGAGTCCCTTCGTGGCCACGGTGCCCCAGCGCCGACGGCGCGTGGAACCCGTCGCCCGTGCGATCCGGGATTCCAGATCCGCGATGGCAGCGGCCAGTTCGGCGTCCGAACCATAGGTCAGGGTCTTGCCGTCATAGCTGACGCTGCGCAGCCCGCTGAACCGGGCCTCCTGCAGGGCCGTCAAAAGCGCCTGCATCCGATCGATTTCCATCTCTCACCTCATGAAACGCGGTGTGTAAGTCTGCCGCTTGCGGCGTGGCGTGGTCGGTGGCGCACCGGCCTGACGGGCAGGCGGGTCTGCAGCAGGCTCGGCGGTATCGGTTGAATGGGCTGCGCCCGCATCCGGTACTGGCGCCACGACTCCGGCCTGATCCTCCAGCTGCCGCCACATGCGCTCGTCCCAGCGATCCGCGCCCATGATCCAGGCGGCGGCGCGGGCATAGACACGGGTGTCCAGCGCCTCGTTCCTTTCGCGCAGCTTCTGCCATTCCTGCCGGGCATAGCCGCGCTTGTTGCGGACCATGACCAGCTGTTCGGCGACCAGCTGCTTCAGCCATTCGCTGTCCGCCCAGTCCGGCAGATGGATCATCCCCGGCGGATCGGGTTGATCCTCTTCGGACCGTTCCAGCCGTAGAAACCGGTAGGTCTCGATCTTGAAGGTGGCCGTGGCCACCGACCAGAGCCGGGCGCCGCGGCGCAGGCGTTTGCCGCCCACGGTCGCATCGACAAAGGTCGGCCCGGAGACCGGCGTTGCCCGGTTGAAGCCCTCAAGCCCCTTGACCGGCACGACCTGTTCAAAGCCCTGCGCCCGCGCCCAGGCATAGACCGCCGCCGCCTCATAGCCGGTATCGATGGCCAGCTTTGCGATGGGCATGACCGCGCCATGCGCATGCTGCCATGTGCGGCCGAGCAACTTGGTCAGCTCCGCCCATGCCGCCGGGCTGTCAGGACCGCCCGGGATGACGATGTGATCGATGAGCCAGCTTTGCAGTCCGCGTCCCCAGGCCCAGATATCGACCTCGATCCGGTCTTTCTGGATATCGGCTCCGGCGGTCAGGAAGAGACCGCCCTCCGGGATCTGGGCGCCAAAAACTTCCCGCCGGTCGGCCAGCCGCTGCCATTCCGGCGCCTCGCCGCGCTCGACCCAGGTCTCGCCCAGCAGCGTGTTGCGCGCCGCGCGCAGCATCTCGTCATTGCCTTGCGCGGCCAGCCATTCCCGGGCGATCTGTTCCCAGCTTTTCCAGCCGATGGGCGAATAGAGCGCCGAGAGGTGATAGCCGACATGATGCGGGTCAGTTGCAATCGCCGTCGCGCGCCATTCGCCAGCTTCCAGCATGGCGGTCTTGTGATGCTCGGCGATCAGCGTATCGCAAGCGTTGCAGGCATAGGCGGCGGTCTCGGGCCGACCCTTTTCCCAGCGCAGGCGCTCGAACTCCAGCCATTGCATCGCACCGCAATGCGGGCAGGGGACGAAGAAGCGCCGCTGGTCCGAAGCTTCGAATTCCTGCTCGATCCGGCTCAGCCCCCGGATCGTCGGGGTCGAGACCAGAAACACCTTTCGGCGATGCGCGAAGGTGGTGCTGCGCGCCTCGGCCAGCGTCACCGGATCGCCCTCTTCATCGGCCGAGGGCGGGTAGGCGTCGATCTCGTCCAGAAACAGATAGCGCGCGGGCATGGACCGCAGCCCGGTCGCACTGTTCGCCCCGGTCAGGACCAGAATGCCGCCGGGGAATTCCTTGGACAGCATCGAATTCCCGGCATCGCGGGACCGTGCCGGGCTGACCCGTTCGCGCAGCGCGGGCGAATCCGAAATCAACGGATCGAGCCGCCCGCGCGAGGCGCGCTTGGCCATCTCGACCGTCGGCAGCACCGCCAGCATCGGCCCCGGCGCGTGATGGATGACGAAGCCGATCCAGTTGTTCCCGGCCTCGGTCGCTCCGACCTGCGCGGCCTTCATGAAGCTGATCCGCTGAGCCGGGTGCCGGGGCGAAAGCGCATCCATGATCTCGCGCAAGTACGGTGTCCGCGCGGTGCGATAGCGCCCCGGTTCTGCCGCCGCCCGCGAGGACAGCCAGCGATGCCTGTCCGCCCATTCGGACACCGTCAGATCGGGATCGGGCCGGATGCCGCGCGACCAGGCGCGCAACATGTCCTCGGCGCCGTCGAAACTCAGGTCGGGGCTGTGATCATCGCTCCTATCGTCATCATTCAAGAGAAACCTTGAGGTCGGCGAGGGCGGCAAGCTGGTCTCGGACATGGGTTTCCAGCACCCTCTGCAGCACCCCGGTGCCGATGCTCGCTGCTTCCCCGGTGGTCTTTTCCATCTCGGCCGACAGTTCCGCCGCCATGATCGCGGCGACGCGCGCGGGCCAGGTCACCCAGGCATCGCGCTCCTGCCGGGCGAGGCGAAAGACCAGCGTCTCGGCCCGCGCCCGGTCGACCAGCACGCCCTTCTTCTTCTGGATCGCGATCTGGCGCTCCTGCGCCTGATAGACCGTCAGCGCCGTCCGGGCCTTCAGATAGGAGGAGCTGTCGCCCGGACCGGAGATCGAAGGGGCGGCGAGACTGTCGGCGGGCCGGGTTGGTCTTTCCGATGCCGCAGCCTGCCGCGCCGTGCCACCGTTGGATCGGTTCTGCTGATCGGGATCGGTGGTGGCCGCGCGCCTTGAGTCCGACGCCGCCGCGTCGATGGAGCCGTCCTCAAACAAGACCAGCCTGCCGCTCCTGCGCGCCTTCTGGATCGCCCCACGCGACAGTCCCGCATGGGCCGCATAGGCCCGTTCGCTCATGCCCTTCATAGGTGCCACCGAAGATGATGGTGATGTGCATCAGAAAGCACTGTTATTGCTCCGAATTCTCTACACTTCAGGACGCCCCGGAGCGATGCTGCATCAACGAAACGCAACTCCCGGAGACCGAAATGACCCGCCAAACCGCCCGCACCAATGACGCCGCCCTTGCCGCCTTTATCGCGAAGAAGGCCGAAATCGACGCGATGCTGGCCCGGCTGCAGGACTTCAGCGAGGATCATTTCGGGGCAGACCCGGAGCGGTTGAACTGGGGCGATGTCGGCAGCCTCGAATATCAGGCCCACCTGCTGAAGCAGATCAGCGATTTTGCTTTCGGCGAAGGTGAGCACGCCGCCTGACGCGCTGGTCTGCGCCGACCGCTGAGCCCCGCATTATGCGGGGTGAGCCCGGACTGTGGCCCCCGTGGGGCCGCGTAAGCCGGGCGAACGCTCCGTAGAAGCCGACCGCAGCCTGCGGCGGCGATGCACGGAGCCAGCCATGACGAAACTCACCGACACCCAGACCCTGATCCTGACCCGCGCCGGCGCGCGGCCGGGCAATCTCGCGCTGCCGCTGCCCGAGGGGCTACATGGCGCGGCGGCGAACATGGCCATCGGTCGGATGATCAAACTCGGCTGGATCGAAGAGGTCGAAGCCAATCTCCGGCGCAACGAGCCGCTCTGGCGCGAGACCGGCGACGGTCACGGCACCACGCTGATCGCCACCGAGGCCGGGCTGGACGCCATCGGTATCGACCCGGTGGTGGTGAGGACCATGGCCGGATTGCGCGACGCAAAACCCGAGGCCATTGCCGCCGCCCAGCGCCCCGGCACGAAACAGGCCCAGCTGATCGCCATGCTGCAAACGCCGGAGGGCGCGACCATCGCGGAGATTGCCGAGGCGACGGGATGGCAGCACCATAGCATCAGGGGCGCCATTTCCGGCTCGCTGAAGAAGAAACTGGGGCTGACGGTGACCTCCGAAAGGGTCGAGCGCCGCGGGCGGGTTTATATTCTTGCCGGAAATGTCGACGCAGCAATCAGATAGGACCAGCCTGCCAGTGGCATCGAATGGCGACGCGGTAGAAAGCGGCCGTTCAGGAAAAACTAAACCTTAGGCCTTCTAGTGTACTGAAGTAGCGAAAGGTCAGCCGCAATGTGCTTGACTGTGGCGTACACAACGGTTCCGTTGGCGTCCTCAAGTTCAAAAGGCACATTGATCTTGAAAACACTCGGCTGGACCTCTCCCCCGTTGATGGCAATGTTGTCGGCGTAGAGATAGGTTCTATTCGAGTGATCAAGGATTGGGTTCAAGCGCCCTTCCAGGTCGGGAATATAACCAGTCGACCGGATAGTGATTGAGCCAATATTGTCCATTCGCGGCAACGTAATCTCCATCTCTCCCTCGGTGTCCACTTTTTCATACATTGCTGCCGGAAAACTTGGGTGAGAGGCTAGTAGAGTGCTAGGCCTGCTGACCTGCCCCGGGATTTTTCCTCCAGATGCGATTAGAGTCCGGCCCAACTTGAGGACGGACAATGAAGCGAACGAGATTCACGGACGAACAGATCATCGGCATCCTGGCAGAGCATGAGGCAGGCGCGAAGTGCGCTGACCTGTGCCGGAAGCACGGCATGTCGGAAGGCACCTTCTACAACTGGAAGGCCAAGTTTGGCGGCATGACGGTGTCGGAGGCGAAGCGGCTGAAGGGGCTCGAGGATGAGAACGCCAAGCTGAAGAAGCTGCTGGCCGAGCAGATGCTGGATCTGGCGGCGATGAAGGACCTGGTTGCAAAAAAGTGGTAGGGCCCGCCGTGAAGCGTGAAGCCGTTGCGTATCTTCGGGCCGAGCATGGCCTCTCGGAACGGCGGGCCTGTCACATCGTCGGCGCGGATCGAACGATGATCCGCTATCGATCCCGACGCGCGCCGGATACGGCGTTACGCGGTCGGTTGCGGGACTTGGCCAACGAGCGCCGGCGGTTCGGTTACCGGCGCTTGTTCGTATTGCTGCGCCGCGAGGGCGAGCCCTCGGGGATCAATCGGATCTATCGGCTCTACCGCGAAGAAGGGCTGACGGTGCGCAAGCGGAAGGCGCGGCGCAAGGCGGTCGGAACACGGGCCCCTATCCTGGTCGAGGCGCGGCCCAATGCACGCTGGTCGCTGGATTTCGTCCATGACCAGTTCGATTGCGGGCGAAGATTCCGGGTGCTGAACATCGTCGATGACGTGACCCGGGAATGTTTGGCGGCGATCCCGGACACCTCAATCTCGGGGCGGCGCGTGGCGCGAGAACTGGCCGCCCTGATCGAACGCCGCGGAAAGCCCGGGATGATCGTCTCTGACAACGGCACCGAACTGACCAGTAACGCGATCTTAACCTTTGCCGCCGATCGCGACATTGAGTGGCATTACATCGCCCCGGGCAAGCCGATGCAGAACGGATTTGTGGAAAGTTTCAACGGGCGGATGCGGGACGAGCTGCTCAACGAGACCATGTTCCGCAACCTGGCCCATGCCCGTATCGTGATCGCCGCCTGGGCTGCCGACTACAACACCGAACGCCCGCACTCGGCCTTGGACTACCAGACCCCGGCTGACTACGCGCGGACCCTGACCGCCGCAATCGCCCGCCCCGCTGCGCGAGATGAAAGCTCCGCGCGTCGGGCGATTGCTCAACCTGCGCCAATTGGCGTAAACACTAACCGGGCTCCGGTCGCGGCTGGATGAAAGTTCAGGGGCAGGTCACTGCGAACCTTTAGCTCGAATACGGCGAGACCGTCATCGCCGGTTTTAGCGGCGATTGAGGTGCCGTTGTTGGCCTGCACCGTCAAGTTACAGCCCTTTATTGGCGTACCTTCGTCATCTCGGACACTGATTGAAAGCTTACTTCCGGCTGACGCTTCTGCGCGCGCTAGCGTGCTGAAATCGCGACGAACTAGCTCAGTGGGGACCGATCCTCCCGAACTAACGAGCTTCTTTGTCACGAGAGAAACAAAATCTTCAGGCGAGCGGTTTCTCAGCGAGATGTAACCCACAGTAGGCAGGACGCCGGGTATTTCAGTGTCATCGAACCTTGCAGGTAGAATGTACTCCTGCGCTTCTTGGAAAGCGCGGGCCTGCGCCGATTTCCGCTCATGATTAGTCCAAAGCTTATCAGCATAGGCTCTGGAGATGAACATAACAGTGAACTGGGCGCGCCGGTGATAGACCTCCGAAAGGTGGACATAGAGGTCTTTGCCCCAGAGGTCCGCCTCCTCAAAGAGGTCATAAAATACCTTTATACCTCGCTCTTTCAGAAGATTTGCCACTCGATCAACGTAATCACGTTCTTCGCCGGCGAATGAAAGTGCGATATCATAGTCTCGATTTTCAGCCATACGTCTAGCATAGCCGCAGTCTGCGAGGATCGGCAATGGGCTGACATCGGCCATTTGCCCCACCATTTCACCCGCCCTCCAGCAGCTGATGCGCCAGAGTTCGGAGCGCATGCGCCGCAACCAGGGGGACCACGCCATTGCCACAGAGGCGGAGCCGGTCCACCCGGTGGGCCAGCCCATCAGCGCCTCGACGAACAGCGGGTTCAGCGTCCGGCGCTGATCGGAGGTATCGCTGCCAGCCCTCGGCGTCGTGAGGACCTGGCGGCCAAGGAGGCCGTTCACCGGCGTGTTCGCCAGCGTCGTTGCCCCGTCCTTGTGATCCCGCGCTGTCGGCGTCATCCACATGCCCGCCGCATGGGTCAGGTCCGCCGATTTGCGGCTGCCAGCGCTCGGTTTCGCACCATCCGTCGCCAGCGGCGTCGGCCATTGCGCGGCCGTCGTCGCGAGGTTCATCCCGTGCTTGCCCGCCACCTGCGATGGCGTCGGTTTCGTCTGCCGGTTCTCGTTGGCGCTGGCCCTTGGCGTCGGCCAGAGGCGCAAAAGTTCCGTCCGGTTCCCGCCACTCGAGCGGGTGCCGGAGCAGGCGCGCGGGGTCGGCCAGTTCGTCGCCTTCCCGAATGGCGAGGATGAAGAGCCGTTCGCGCCGATGGGGCGCGCCGACTTCCGCCGCCGTAAACAATCCTGCCGCAAGCCTGTAGCCCATGCCGACCAGTCCGCCTGCGACTTCGGGGAAGCCGAGGCGGAGATGATGGGCGACGTTTTCGAGGAAGACGAAGGGCGGCTCAGCCTCGCCGATGATCCGGGCAACATGCGGCCAGAGATGGCGGGGATCCTCGGCACCCCGGCGCTTTCCCGCCACGCTGAACGGCTGGCACGGATAGCCCGCAGAAACGATATCCACCGCGCCGCGCCAAGGCTTGCCGTCGAAAGTGGCAATGTCGTCCCAGATAACAGCCTGATCCAGGGCCGCGTCCGCCATCCGCGCCACGAGAGTGGCCGCAGCGAAGGTTTCCCGCTCGACATGGCCCACAGTTCGATATCCGGGCAGGGCGAGGGTGAGGCCGAGATCGATCCCGCCCGCGCCGGAACAGAGGGAAAGCCCGAAGAGGCAGGTGTCATCGGCCCCGGAAGCGTATCCGGGGGCAGGTAAAGCCAGGTCATTCATGGTCTCAGCGTCGGGAGGTTGTCAGGTCGGCGAAGGTCTTGTCTGTGCCTTCCAGCACCGCCGATTGCCCGGTCAGGTTCTGCCAGCGGGCGATGGCGACATCGACATAGGCGGGGTTCAACTCGATCCCGTAGCAGACCCTACCAGTGGTCTCGGCGGCGATCAGTGTCGTGCCGGAGCCCATGAAGGGCTCATAGATCGCCTGCCCGGGGCTGGAGTTGTTCAGGATCGGGCGGCGCATGCATTCGACCGGCTTCTGCGTGCCATGCACCGTTTCCGCATCCTGATCGCGATTGGCGATCTGCCAGAGGGTGGTCTGTTTGCGATCCCCGGACCAATGGCCCTTGCCGCGCTTCTTCACCGCGTACCAGCAGGGCTCGTGCTGCCAGTGATAATCGCCGCGGCTGAGGACCAACCGGTCCTTGGCCCAGATGATTTGCGAGCGGATATCGAAGCCCGCCGCGATCAGGCTGTCGGCGACCGTGGTGGCATGCAGCGCGCCGTGCCAGACATAGGCGACATCGCCCGGGAACAGCGCCCAGGCCTCGCGCCAGTCGGCCCGGTCGTCGTTCAGCACCTTTCCGGTGCGCTTGGTGGCCGATGCGCCGGTCTGGTTCCGCCAGCTCGGGTCGTATTCGACGCCATAGGGCGGATCGGTGACCATCAGCAGCGGCCGGACATCGCCCAGCAGTTTTGCGACGACATCCGCGCTGGTGCTGTCGCCGCAGATCAGCCGGTGCGGCCCGAGCCGCCAGAGATCGCCCGGCAGCGAGACCGGGTCGGCGGGAGTTTCAGGAACCTCGTCCTCGCCCTCGGCGCCGCTATCTTCGCCGAGAGCCGGATCCTGCAGCAGCGCCTCCAGCTCGTCCTCGGCAAAGCCCAGCAGCGACAGCTCGAAATCCTCGGCCAGCAGCCCCGCGACCTCGTCACGCAGCAGCGCCTCGTCCCAGTCGCCGAGTTCCGTCAGCTTGTTGTCGGCGATCCGGTAGGCACGGCGCTCGACCTCGTCGAGATGGCCGAGCCGGATCACCGGCACTTCGCTGAGCCCCAGCTCGGTCGCCGCCAGCACGCGGCCATGGCCCGCGATCAGCTCGCCATCGTCGCCGACCATGCAGGGTACGGTCCAGCCGAAGCGCGCCATGCTGGCGGCGATCCGGGCGACCTGATCGGGCCCGTGCATCTTCGCGTTCCGGGCATAGGGGCGCAGCCGTTCGATCGGCCAGAACTCGATCTGGCGCGGCGCGAAGGTGAGGTCCATGGGGTGGGGTCGTCCTGTGGTTTTGGGTGGCTTCTGGCGAGGTGGCTTCCGCCTGGATCACGGTGGCTTCCGCGAAGTGGCTTCTGGAATTCACCTCGGAATCCAGTGGGAATCCACCCTGCGGCGGCAACTAACGCCTTGTTTTATTGACTGAAACGGCGCTCGGTTGGCTCAGGTGGATTCCGGGTGGATTCCCCGGTGAAAACGCCTGACGCTGGCAAACTTCCGCGCTGCGCCCCCCCGAATACGGACAGCGCCGGGGAGGAACCGAGGCAGGGGGTAGTGCTGGAGGATCTAACCGGAAGAGCGCCTGAGCAGGTCTGTTCTCCGGGCGCTCGTCTTCGATGCTTGGTGTATGAGTCAAGAGGGGCACGAATGTCAAACTGTTTTGTTGCCGATCTGTTCGCAGCCTGTCCGGGGCTCCCACGGTTGCGGTTTCGGCATCGCATCCGTCACCTCGATGCTGCGCAGCATGCCGCCCTCGCGCAACCCGTCGTGAACCCAGTCCAGCGCCCGCCACCAGTGCTCGTAATGCCGGTGCGCCGCAGCGATCTGATCCGGATGCGGCGAGAAAGTGACCGGGCAGGCGCGAAGTTCCACCGTCCGCCACTTGCCGCGTGACAGGACGCGGGTCGTGCCGACGGCGATGGTGATCGAGCGTTCGCCATGCTGGTTGCGCTTCATCTCCACCGGGACACAGCGCGGCACAGCGCCGGGCATCCAGTCCGGCGTCATCCCGGCGCGGGCCAGCTCGGCGATGCGGATCGCCATGCGCAGCCCGCCCAGCGAGGTCGGCAATCCTGCGACGCATGCGGCGATGACCTCGGCATCCTCGTGGGTGGAACTGTCGGGCTTGTACCGCCCGCCATCGATCCGGCAGCCCAGCGCGGCGCGCTGCATCAGCACGTATTCGAGGCCGAAGCCAGCGCTATCGCCACGTTCCGGGTCGGGTGGCTCGGGCAGGTCCAGCCGGGCCTTCTCGGTCCGAAAGGCCCATTCCAGCACCTGCTGGACGCCCAGTGCGCGTTTGGTTCGAGTGGGTCGACCGTCTTTGGTTGGGAAGCTGGGATGAACCGTCACAGCACACCCCGCGCTTTGAGCCGTTCAGCCGTCACCAGCCCGCGCTCCAGCATGGCATTGCGCACGGTGTTGGAGATGGCGTTGGACGGCAGATAGCCATCCCCGTTCACCAGCCCGGCATAGAAATCCGCGATTTCGTCCATGCTGGCGCGCGGCGCGTCTGCTGGCTTGCTTCGAGGCTTGCGACGCTGGCCGTCGGTGCTGGGCGCAGGATTGCTGGAAGCGCGTGCCGCCCGTTCCATGACCCGGTCCAGCGCTCTTGGACCGTCCGGTGGATTGGGGTGGGTGCTGCGGCTGTCCCGGGCCGTGGCGACGATCCGGTCCTCGGTCAGGCCGAGATCGGTAATCCAGCGACGGACATGTTCGCGGGGTGGCCAGCCCTGCCACCAGCCCGGAAGGGCGGCATCGGTGTCCAGACCGAGGGCGTCGAGTAGCTTCCCGAAAAATTCCTCAAATCGATCATCGCGTGCTCGCGCGTCCTCCTCCTCCTTTACTGGTTCCCTTAATGGTTCTCTTACAGGGTTAGTGTCCGGAATTCGGACACGGAAATCGCCATTTTCCGGACACGGCTCTGCCCCAAATCCGGACACGGCTCCGTGTGCAGATTCCGGACACGGGTTGACAGCATTGGCCGACAAAGGACGACATTCGCCGTCAGAATCGTCGCCCGAAAACCCGGGAAAATCGCCATGTCCGGAATTCGGAGATGGGTCCGAATTCGGGTGATCGAAGCCGTCCTCGAAGCCGAGAATGTAGCGGGTCGGCTGCTGGCGTTTCGTCACCGGATCGACGCTTGCACAGCGCCGGATCAGACCGGCCCGTTCCAGTTTCCGCAGATGGTCGTTCAGGGCCGAGCGGCTGATCTCGCAATCGGCGGCCAGCCGCGCCTGTGTCGGAAAACAGCCGAAATCGGGATTATGGCGGTCGCAGAGATGCCAGAGCACGATCTTGGTCGCGGGCTTCAGACCGCGTTGCAGGATCGCCCAGTTGGTCGCGAAATGGCTCATGCGCAGGCCCTCCGGCGCGGGTTCATGGCCTGCACCCGGGTGGTGATGCCGTGATCGGCAAGTGCGCCCAGCGCATCCTCGACGGAGCGCACCAGCGCCCAGCCAAAGCCCTGGGCTTTCACCATGTCGCGAAACGCTTTTTGTGACGGGCTGAGCCTGCCGGACGGGCTTTTGACCTCCAGAAACAGCACCTGACCGCCCGCGAGAATGATCAGATCGGCGAAGCCAGAGAAGACGCCCATGCCGGTCAGGATCGCCTGGCGCTGCCGTGCGGCATTGCCACTCGACCCGACCTCATTGGCGGAGTGGTGGATGATGGCATCGCGGGGCAATACGATCCGCAAGGTGTGGACGATGGCGCGCTGGATTTCGGCCTCGGGCGTGCGGCGCGTCATGCGTCACCGCCTTTCGGCCTACGGTTTGATACGGCAATCAGCAGACCAGCGAGAGCCACGGCCTCGCCGCGTTCCCGCGGGTCCGGGCTATGCGCGGCGATGGCGCGGCAAGCGAGGATGATCAGGCTGTCCGGGTGATGGACGAAATCGACGACGATGCCGCGCGCCTCGGTCAGGCGCTGGGCGGGCCAATCAGCAGGGGAGGGCGCGACCGATGCGCTGTTGGTGACTGCATCAGCAAGCTGGGTCATGGCGTTCATTTCCGCCCCCGCGCCTTACTGGGCTTCGCCTCTGCGACCCGCGGCATCTCCTGCGACTGCAGCCAGTCCTGCACCACGCTCATCCGATAAAAGATCTTGCGACCGGCGCGGACACAGGCCGGACCTTTCCGCCGCCGCTCCCAGCGCCCCAGCGTGTCGACCGTGAGACCCAGCTCCTGCGCCAGGTCGTAGCGGCTGATCCAGCCGCGCAGCAGGCGCGGTTCAATTGCCGGTTCCGCACTCATGGGTTGTGTCATGCTCTTGCCTCCATCTTGCATCGCCCGAACCGGGCGGCTGACGGGGAGAAGAACAATCACATCGAAAGCACCGGCGGGGAGGCGGAAGGTGGCGTAACCTCGCCGGAGGTTATGCCACCCCATGTTTTGCTGGGTTTGGCGTAACTCAGGGCGAAGGACAGTGATTCGGCGCCGGGTCTGAACGCCGTCGAAAGCCGTCGAAACCACAACCGGCAGAACCGGTTCTGCCGGTTGCCGCTAACAGTTTCTGCCGTTGCTGGCCCCGGAACATGTCAAGAACAAAGAGTTCGTTTTCCACAGCCAAATGCTCTTGCCAAATCGCGCCCCGGTGGTGAAGAAATCCGCCCAATCACGCCCGATGCGGTCGATCAACGCGGAGTTCCCCGTAACTCCGCGAACGGCGGAGCTGTGTCCGGGCGCGAGGTCAATGAAGGCAGGTGCCTGCGTCCTGATAACGGGTCGTTGGACATCGAAAGCAGGGAGAGCAGGGAACATGACATTGCCGCAACGCACGTTTTTCACGGTTCAGGAGGTGACGATCCGCTGGGATTGCAGCCCTTACGATCTGGCGGGATGGGCGATTGCCGGCAAGCTGGACATCGTCACCGCGATCGAACCGATCGAACAGGGCGGCGAGGTACTGGCAGGGCTGGTCGTCGTGCCGGTGGCCGATATTCTCAGCATGTTCAGGCGGTGGGACAATGGACAGGCCTCACGGAGCATCCGGCGGATCCGCGTGCCGGGACAGGAGGGCTGGACCATGATCGCCGATCCCTTGCACCACATCGAAGTGGAACTGGCCGATCTGATGGTTCTGGCCGATGAGGTCTATCAGTTCGAACTGTTGAATGGCATGGCGAACCGCTGGACCGACCCGGGCGGTGCGCCATCACGATATGATTGGGAGGGGCTCTATGTCGCCCTGATCCGGCGCGTTCATTTCCACGGTCTACCGGCGACGCAGGCCGAATGGATCGCGGACGCGCAGGCATGGTTCGCCGAAAAATCCCGAAATGGCGAGGTGCCGGACGAAAGCACCATCCGGCGCAGGCTGGGACCGATCTGGAAATCGCTGCAGGAGGATGGCTGAAGGCAGAGCGCGGCAGCGTCCAGCGCAACGGCAATGTGGTGGATCAGGCGTTCAGGCGCTCTTCCGCGCTTGCTCCCCAGCATCATGCACCAGCACCGGCTTCGGCCGGAAGGCGCTGGCCACGGCATCGACCCCGGCGCGCAGCGGCGAATCCATCAGATGGGCGTAACGTGCCGTGGTCTGGGTCTGGCTGTGACCCAAGAGCTTGCCGATCATCTCCAACGAGGCGCCGCCGCTGACCAGCAGCGAGGCGAAGGTATGGCGGAGATCGTGGATGCGGACATCGGGAATGCCGACCTGCTTCTGGATCTGGTGCCAGAAGCGGCGGATTTCCTTGACCGGCTGACCGGGCACGTCACCGGGAAACAGAAACGGGCAGCCGCGCGGCACCAGCAATTGCCGCTGTCGAACGATGGCGGCGGCTTCATCCGAGATCGGCAAGCGATGAATCTTCCGCTGCTTGGTCATGCTGGCGGGTTTGGACCAACTCAGGTGTTCGAGATTGAAATGCTCGAACCGCGCCTGCCTGACCTCGCCGACACGCGCGCCGGTCAGCATGCAGAGCCGGATGATATCCGCCGCGCGCCGGTCCTCGGCTGCGTCCAGCGCGGCGGCGAGCTTGCGGATCTCATCTTGGCTCAGAAAACGCTCGCGCGGGTTCTCGATCCGGCGGCGAAAGCCCGAGGCCGGATTGTCCTCGCGCCAGCCCCAGCTTTGCGCATAGGTGAACATTTTTCGGAGCACTTCGCCGACACGGTTGGCGCGCACCGGCGTGGGCTTCGATCCCTGCAGCTTCCGCGCCCGGTTGTTGGGCTTGGCCTTATGCGGCCGGGACCGTCCCTCGGCGATCCGGTTCAGCAGCTTTTCCACATCATAGGGGGTGATCTCGGTCACCAGCCGGTTGTTCCAGTCCGGTCCGACCAGCTTCGTCAGCATTGACCGCTGATCCGACGCGTTGGTTTTCGCCAGATTGGGCAGATGCACCTCGGCATAGCGTTCGACGAGATCCTTGAAGCGGGGCGCGTCCCGTCCATCCTCCTTCGTGCCCAGCGGATCGCCGCCGGCATCGATGTCGCGGCGCAGTTCCTTGGCCCGTTCCCGCGCCGCTGCCGTCGACCATTCCGGCCACCGCCCCAGCGTCATCCGCCGCTGCCGCCCGGCATGTCGGTAATCCAGTGTGAAGGCCCGGTTTCCGGAACGGTAGATGCAGATGGCAAATCCCCGCACCTCACTGTCGAAGATCTGATAGTCCCGGCCCGGTTCCGGTGCCGCCTCGCGCACCGATTTCTCGTTCAACCTCAATCGCTTCACCATGCCCAGTGCCTCCTACTTGCATCCCACATGAGGCTCAGCCTCGCGCGCATGGCAAGTCATACATCGCCGGTCAGACCGGCGGGGAGGCGGAAGGTGGCAGAACCTCGGGGGAGGGCTGCCGGTCAATGGCTCTGAAGGGAGAAACCTACACCCTCTTTTGATTAAACCGTGAATTGCAACGAGAGCCTGTCCTGCGTATTGTCAAGCTAGTTTCATCGGTTCCAACTCAACCACATGATGTGCCGCGCGATATATTCTCTGCTTGTTGTCCTGCTCGTGTTCGCGGGCGTGACGCAGCATGGGCAAAGTGCTGGCACAGCCGGACTGTCGGCCGATCACGTTGTCGCTTCGATCAGCCATCCCGGTGACAAAGGCGGGCATGAGCACGGCTCTCCGGGGGCAACCTCTCGGCACGATATGACCGATGCCTGTGCGATTGTATGTGTCGGCGCACCTACGCCCTGGCTTGCTGCCGCGCAACTTGCGCCTGTTGAGACAGAGCATTCGCTGAAATGGCACTCTATATCGGAGACACGTGAGGGCCTTCTGGTCGGCCCCGGATACCGCCCTCCGAAATCCATCTGAACACTTGCTTGCCGCACCTTTCAAGGTGCCGAACATGGTTCGCCCTACGGGGTCTGATGGATTATTCATATGACTTGCACACTGAATCGCCGCGGCTTTCTGACCGCATCCGCTGCCATGGCCGCAGCTTTTGCCATCCCGCGCGCGGGCTTTGCTCAGCCAGCCGCGCTGGCATTGCAGGCAACGACGCGCACGCTTGACATCGATGGCCGCGCCGCCACGGTTTTCGGGCTGATCAACGGCAACGGAACACCCGGGCTTATTCTGGACCCCGGCCAGCGTTTCCTGCTGGACCTGACCAACGATCTGACCGAGCCGACGATCATTCATTGGCATGGACAGATCCCGCCGAACGCGCAGGACGGCGTTCCCGATATGCCGATGCCGCTGCTGCAGCCAGGAGAGACGCGTGGCTATGATTTTGAGGCCGCAGCAGGCACGCACTGGATGCACAGCCATGTGCCCATTCAGGAGATGCAGTTACTGGCCGCACCCCTGATCGTCCGCCGCCCCGGGGATCTGCGAGTTGATCGGCAAGAGGTCACCATGTTCCTGCATGATTTTTCCTTCCGCTCGCCGGAAGAGGTGCTGGACGAAATTCGCTCGGGAAAGGGGCATGAAGAGGCGGCCGAAACCGAAATGCCGCAGGCAAACGATCCCAATGTCGGCCATGAAATGGGTGGCGGTATGGCCATGAACGGGATGTCGGAAATGGGCGGCATGTCCATGCCCGGCATGAGCGGGATGCAGATGGACCTCAACGATTTCGATTTCGACGCTTATCTGGCGAATGACCGCACCCTGGGCGACCCCGAGGTCGTGCAGGTGGAAAAGGGTGGCCGCATCCTTTTGCGGGTCATCAATGGGGCTGCTGCCACGGTGTTCTGGATCGACAGCGGCGAGGTTCCAGGCCGGCTTGTCGCGGTGGATGGCCAGCCGGTGCAGCCCTTGCCGGGAACACGCTTCGGTCTGGCCATGGGTCAGCGCCTGGATATCGAACTTGACCTGCCCGCCGGTGGCGGCGCCTGGCCGATCCTTGCTCTGCGCGAAGGCGCGCATGAGCGCACCGGCCTTATCCTTGCCACTTCTGGCGCCAACGTGCCGGTCATTCTCGGAATGGCCGACGATGCGGCACCTGCATTCGATATCGACCTTGCGCAGGAAGCCGCCTTGCGGGCCGTTGCTCCGCTGACGGAACGTGCTGCCGATGCCTCACCCATGGTGATGCTGGGCGGGCAGATGCAGCCCTATCGCTGGACCATCAATGACCGTGTGTTCGAGGACCGAATTCCGGTTGCGGCCAAATCGGGTCAGCGGGTCGAGATCATGTTTCACAACATGTCGATGATGGGCCATCCGATGCATCTGCACGGCCATCATTTTCAGGTCGTCGCCCTCAATGGCAAGCGGTTCGCCGGTGCTTTGCGCGACACGGTCTATGTGCCGCCCATGTCAATGGTCACGGTGGCGCTGGATGCGGGCGAGGCGGCGGAGTGGATGCTGCATTGTCACCACATGCCGCATCTTGCCAGCGGCATGATGACGACTTTCGCGGTCTCGGCGTGAGGGGGGAAGCACCATGTATCAGCGACGCATGATCCTGACCCTGGCGCTCGCGGCCCCGACGATGGCCATTGCTCCTCGTCTGGCGTGGGCCGGGCATTCGCTGCCACCCGAGTTCCGCAGGCAGCTTGAACGTGACGCGAATGCCCCGATCTTCGGCAATCCTGACGGCGATGCAACTTTGATCGAGTTCTTCGATTACAACTGCCAATTCTGCCGCGCGATGATGCCGGTGATCGATGCGGTTCTCGCAGCTGATCCCGGGTTGCGGATGGTGATGCGGGAATGGCCGGTCTTTGGCGAGGGTTCGGTTTTCGCGGCCCGCGCAGCGCTGGCTTCGCGCAAGCAGGGCCGCTACGCCGACTTTCATCGCGCCCTGATGGGGCAGAAACCCCGGGCTGAAAAGGCCGGTGTCCTGCGTGTTGCGCGATCTATAGGGTTGAACACCCAGCAATTACAGCGCGACATGGACAGCCCGGAGATTGCTCAGCATATCCAGCAGTCCAATGGGCTGGCCGAGGCGATGGGTTTGGCCGGCACACCAACCTTTATAGCCGGATCAGATTCGCGCTTTGGAGCGATTTCATCGTCGGAACTGGCCGAACTGGTCGCGGCCTCGCGCCGGAACTGACAAATTTCACGAAAGGACAACGTCATGGATCATTCTGATCAACACAACAGCCACGGAAGCCTGAGCGGCGGAAGCTATGGCCGTTTTGCGGCGATGATCGTCACCTCGACGGTCATCATGTTCGGGTTGATGTATCTGAACACCTGGGCGATCGATCACGTCTTTTTCAGCCAGACCCGGATGTGGATGGCGCTCTACATGGGCGGTGCCATGGCGCTGATCATGTTGGCCTTCATGCTGGGGATGTATCGCAGTCCGCGTGCCAATTTGATCGTCGCGGGCGTTTCGATTCTGGCATTTGCGCTTGGCCTGTTTCTGGTCCGCAGTCAGGCAACGGTCGATGATACCGCCTGGATGAAGGCGATGATTCCGCATCATTCCATTGCGATCCTGACATCCACCCGTGCGGATATCTCGGATCCTCGCGTCCGGGCGCTGGCGGACAGCATCATCGAGGCGCAGACTCTGGAAATCGCGGAAATGAAGGCGCTGATCGCCGATCTGGAAGGCGGGCCAGCGGCGACGCCAGAGGTCGATGGGCGCTGAAGATACGGCACGGCAATCGCAGAAGTCGCTGCGCTTGCCGCTTCCATCTGAAGATACAAGGAAAGGACAAGGAGCAATCACATGCTGACACGCAGACATTTCATCCGCACGACGACGGCGCTGTTTTCGGCGGCCGCCGCCACGCCGGTCATGGCCTCAACCTGGCCCGACGCGGCGCAAAAGGCCGCTTGGGATGCCGAGGTCGAGGCCGGTGGTCCCAATCCCTGGGGACTGCACGCGCGTTACCTGCCGCAGCGAGTCACTGCGAACGCAGGGCTGGTGCCGGGCGACATTCATGTCGATGCGGTGGCCCGATACCTTTATCACATCGAAGAGGGCGGCACGGCGATGCGTTACGGCGTGGCCATCGGCAGGGGCGATCTTTACGAGCCGGGCACTTATACGATCAAGCGCAAGGCCGAATGGCCGCATTGGACCCCGACGCGCAACATGATCGAGCGCGAACCCGAGGTCTATGCGCAATATGAGGACGGCATGGAACCCGGCCCTCGGAACGCTCTGGGTTCGCGTGCGCTGTATCTCTATCTCGGCGACCGCGATACCTATCTGCGCATTCACGGCACGCCGTTTCCAACCTCGATCGGCAGCCGCGCCAGTTCCGGCTGCGTCCGCATGGTCATGGCCCATATCAACGGGCTCTACCCGCGGGTCCAGATCGGTTCGACCGCCTATCTCTATTCACCGGAGGGCAGCGTGACAACGATAAGCTAGTCTGCTGCCCTCCGGCGATCCTGATGGGTCAGACCGGTTTTGCGTTGCAGATTTGGTTGCCATTCGCGGCCCGCAGCGGCACCAGCGTCGTTTCGACCGGACCTGCGTGGTAGTACCAATAGCAGTCATCCGCCGGGTCGAGGCGCGCCGTGGTCAGGTCCTGGTTAGGGCCGGCAATGGCGACGACCTCGTTTGGGATCGGATAGGGCGAGGCCTCCTCGGCGGCGATATCGGGCGTCTGGGCTGCGCATCCGGCGAGGATGAGGAGCGTCAGGACGATGGCGGCGGTTCTTTTCTGCATGGGAAACTCCTTGGCTATGGTGGTGATGCGCCGGGGTGTCACGGCGCGCTGTCCTTGGTAATGCGGCTCTGGATTGCGCCCTCGCGTTCCGGCCAGGTAGATTTGATATAGGCCAGAACGGCGGCAATTTCGGCGTCACTCATGACATCGCCGAAACCGGGCATGTCGCTTTCATAGCCATCCCCGACCACGGCGGCGGTGCCGTGACGGATGATCTGTTGCAGCAGCGCGTCGGCATGATGCCAGGTGTGGCCGGTCTCGTCATGCGGGGGCGCCGGATAGCGGCCATTTGCGAGCGGGGTCTGCCAGTCCGGCTGGCCTTCCAGATCGGCGCCGTGGCAACTGGCGCAGTTTTCGGCGTAGAGCCGCTGGCCAAGCGTTATCACGGCCTGATCCTGCGCGGCTGTTCCGGTGGCCCCGCTGCCGCGCCATAGTATCAGGATCGCAGCGGCCAGACCGGCCGCTGCGACGAGGATGAGTGCGTAGCGCGTCATCTGCTACCCGTCCAGCGGAAAGGCGCGCCCATCGCCGGCAATGCCGCCCCAGGCGATGACCTCGGCGGTGGCCTCGACCTCGCCGCCCATTCCCGGCGATCCGGCGGGCATCCCCGGCACGGCGATTCCGGTAATATCGGGGCGCTGTTCCAGAAGCTGCCTGATGGCCGCGAAGGGCACATGGCCCTCGACGATATAGCCGACAATCCGGGTCGTGTGGCAGGACCACAGGTTTTCGGGCACAGCGGCGTCACGCTTCATGCCGACATAATCGCCGGTTTCGGTCGTCTCGACCTCGAACCCCGCCTCGATGGCCAGATCGGCCCAGGCGCCGCAGCAGCCGCAGCCGGGGTCCTTGGTGATGCTCAGCAGGTTCGGCTTTTCGTCCGAGCCGGTGGCGGCAAAGGCAAGGGTAGAGGTTGTCGACAGCATCGCCGCGACCGCCAGGATCGCCCCGCGACGCGAGAAATTGGGATTGCTCATATCTGATGTCCTTCAGGATATTGCGCGCCGTAGGGGCATTCGCCCCTCTCGTGGCGCAATTGATCAGCTTGCAGGCCCATCGGGCCAGGCGGCGTCAGAGAGCAACGGGTCGCGGAGGGGGCAGCGGCAAACGCGGCCTGGCGGATTTCATATCCTGCAACGCGGGAATGTGCCGGATGCGGCGTGGCAAACGGGCCGCGTTCGGCGTGACTTCGGCATGGCCGATGGCGGCACAGGCTGTGCAGTCGCCATGCTGAGAGTCCGGCTGTGGGGTACAGCATTCATGCGCGGCCGGCGGCACGGATGTTTCGGCTATCGAGGCCGTCTGCGACGCTTCCGCCGTTGCGGCGCCGGTCAGGGCCAGCGGCATCGTCACCGCCAGCATGACAGCAAGCAGGGCCGACAGCAGGAACCGCATCAGTCGCGCACCTTGTCCATCAATTCAACCACCTCACGGAACATCACCCTCTGCCGGTCCTGATCGCCAGATTGGATCGCGTCTTCCATGCAGCTTCGCGCATGATCCTCGATCAAAAGGCGCTCGACCCCGCGCAGGGCCGAGCGGATGGCGGCGGTCTGGTTCAGGATATCGACGCAATAGCGCCCGTCCTCGACCATGCGCGACACGCCCTGCACCTGACCGTTCAGGCGGGAAAGCCGCTTCAGGATCGCGTCTCGGTTCTGCTTGTCATGCGCCAAGGAGGGCTCCGAACTTCAACATCTGCAGCTTGTGCTATACCCTCAAGGGGTATAGAGCAAGTCTGATATACCCCCTATAGGTATCTGCCGGGAGAGAGTCATGGACCACAAGCACGATCATTCGCATAGGCATCACGATCACGGGACACACGGTGGCGCACCGGCACAGGCTGATCCCGGTAAGGCCATCGACCCGGTTTGCGGCATGCAGGTGACGATCAAGCCCGAGGCACGCCAGCGCGACTATGAGGGACAGACCTTCTATTTCTGCTCGGACGGTTGCCAGTCGAAGTTCGACGGCGATCCGTGGTTCTACGCCTCGGGCGCGGCGGTCAAGGTCGAAAAATCCGCCCCGGCAGGCACGCAGTGGACCTGCCCGATGCATCCCGAGATCGTCCGCGACGAACCTGGCGCCTGCCCGATCTGCGGCATGGCCTTGGAGCCGATGATTCCCTCGGACGAGCCCAGCCATGAACTGACCGATTTTACCCGGCGGCTCTGGGTCAGCGTGGCCGCCGCCGTGCCGCTGTTGATCTTGACCATGGGCGAGATGGTGGGCTTTCCGGTCCGCGACTGGATCGGGCACCGCACCGCCGCTTGGCTGGAATTCCTGCTGGCTACGCCCATCGTGCTGTGGGCGGCGCGGCCCTTCTTTCAGCGCGGGCTGGATTCCTTCAAAAACCGCTCGCCGAACATGTGGACGCTGATCTCGCTGGGGGTCGGCGCGGCCTATCTCTATTCGCTGTTTGCGACCTTCCTGCCGGGCATCTTTCCCGAAGAATACCGGATGGGCGGCATGGTCGGCACCTATTACGAGGCTGCCGTGGTCATCGTTGCCCTGGTCTTTGTCGGACAGGTTCTGGAACTCAGGGCGCGGGAACGCACCGGCGATGCGATCCGGGCGCTGATGGATCTGGCACCCAAGACGGCGCGGCGCATCCTGCCCGATGGCAGCGAATATGACGCGCCGCTGGAAAACATCGTGGCCGGGGATCTCTTGCGCGTGCGTCCCGGAGACAGCGTGCCGGTGGATGGCGAGGTGGTCGAGGGGCGGTCGTCCTTAGACGAAAGCATGATCACGGGCGAGCCGGTGCCGGTCGAGAAGGTGCAGGGCGATCGCGTGACCGGCGGCACGATCAACAAGAACGGGACGCTGGCGATCCGCGCCACAGATGTCGGCGCCGATACGGTTCTGTCGCAGATCGTCCAGATGGTGGCCGGGGCGCGGCGGTCCAAGGCGCCGATTCAGGGGCTGGCTGATCGGGTCTCGGCAATCTTCGTGCCGGCGGTGGTGGTGATCGCCATCGCGGCCTTTGTCGTCTGGCTGATCTTCGGTCCCAGCCCGTCCTATGTCTTTGCCGTCGCATCTGCGGTCTCGGTGCTGATCATTGCCTGTCCCTGTGCGCTTGGGCTGGCGACGCCGATTTCCATCACCACGGCAGCGGGACGCGGCGCGCAGGCCGGCGTGCTGGTCAAGAATGCCGAGGCGCTGGAACTGATGGCCGATGTCGATACGCTGATCGTCGACAAGACCGGCACGCTGACCGAAGGCAAGCCTGCACTGACCGATGTGACCAGCTTCGGCGATGTGCCCGAGGATGAGTTGCTGGCCGCCGCCGCCGCGCTGGAACGCGCCTCCGAACACCCGCTGGCCGAGGCAATCGTCGAGGGTGCCAAGGCGCGTGGGCTGAGCCTTGGCAATGGCGAGGAGTTCGAGGCCGTAACCGGCAAGGGGGTGATTGGCAAGGTCGATGGACGCGATGTGGCGCTTGGCAATAACGCGCTGATGACGTCGCTTGGCATCGACTGCGACACGGGCGAGGAGACCGCCGACCGCCTGCGCGGCGAGGGCAAGACGGCGATGTTCGTGGCGCTGGATGGCAGGCTGGCGGGGCTTGTCGCCGTTGCCGACCCGATCAAGCCAACGGCCGAGGCGGCGATACGTGACCTGCATGATCTGGGAATCAAGGTGATCATGGCAACCGGCGACAATGAACGCACGGCGCTGGCCGTGGCCAGCCGGTTGGGCATCGACGAGGTCCGCGCCGGGATGCTGCCCGAGGGTAAGAAGGACCTGATCGACGGGCTGCGCGGCAAGGGGGACAAGGTCGCCATGGCGGGCGACGGGGTGAATGATGCGCCAGCCCTTGCGGCGGCGGATGTGGGCATCGCAATGGGCACCGGCGCCGATGTGGCGGTCGAAAGCGCCGGGCTGACCCTGCTGGGCGGCGATCTGACCGGCATCGTCCGCGCCCGCAAGCTTGCCGTGGCCACCATGCGCAATATCCGCCAGAACCTGTTCTTCGCCTTCATCTACAACGCCGCCGGCATCCCGGTGGCGGCGGGGCTGCTCTATCCGATCTTTGGCCTTCTTCTGTCGCCGATGATCGCGGCGGCGGCCATGTCGCTGTCCTCGGTGTCCGTCATCGCCAACGCGCTACGGCTGAAACGGGTCGATCTGTGACACAGCAGGCCATGTAACATTGCAAAGACAGCATTGCGAAGATCTGAAACTCCCACCATCAGTGGCGCCTATGCTCGATATAGTTGCAATACTTGGCCTTTGACCAAGGTTTCCCCCTCCCCGTTGAGTTCATGTGTCGCGCTCGATTTGGGCGGCGCCGATTGCATTGAAGCCGTTCCCGCCTCACCTGAGGGGACTTGATCCCGGTACTGGCCGCCATCCCGTTCGCCTGCCGCTGTGGCTGGAGGAGTTGATGAAGTTCACCCTGCTGACCCGCGACCGGGCTGACTATCCTGTTGATCGCTTCTCCGAGCGCAAGGAAAGCGCGGAGGCCCTGACGCGGCGGGTCAATCTCTCGGCCTCGACCTAGTGCACACTGCGACCGGTGGACGCAGAAGTCCGCAGGGGTGAGCCTGCGCGAATGGATGGAGTGGCCCGATCAGGCTGCGTCATAAAAACTTCACTGGACAGCATTGTTAATTCCTGTATTCCGGAATTATGGAAAGAAACAGCGCCGCCCATGCATTCGCCACCCTCGGTCACCCTGACCGCCTCGCCGTCTTCAGGCTGCTGATGCGCTTTGCGCCTCGTGGCGTGCGCCCGACCGAGATTGCCGAGGCGCTAGGTCTGAAGGCCAATACGCTGTCGCACCATCTCTCGGACCTTGCGTCGGCAGGGCTCGCGAGTGTCGAACGGCGAGGGCGGTCACTCTTCTACTCCGCGAACCGCCAACTCACCGAGGCGCTGATCGACTATCTCGCGCTAGACGTAGGCCGCGCCCGACCTGACCTCATTTCTCCCTCCCTGTCGGCTCAGAAGGATCCCGCCATGGACGATATCGACTTCGACGTGCTCTTCATCTGTTCAGGAAATTCCGCCCGCTCGATCTTTGCCGAGGCCCTGTTGCGCGATCTTGGCAAAGGGAAGTTTCAGGCCTTTTCGGCCGGCACCCGCCCCAATACTGCGCTGAATCCCTTCGCGCTGGAGGTGCTTGAGCGAAATGGCCATGACACCTCAAGCTTGCGATCCAAGCATGTGTCCGAGTTCCAGCAGCCTGACTCCATCGTCATGGATTTCGTCTTTACAGTTTGCGACACATCCGCCGCCGAGGAATGCCCGCCATGGCCCGGCCAGCCGATTACCGGCCATTGGGGCCTGCCAGACCCGGTCAAAGCCATGGGTACCGACGCCGAAAAGGCACTGGTCTTCGCCCAGACCTATGGTGCGCTGCGTCGCAGGATCGAAACGTTCATTTCCTTGCCCTTCGCAAGCCTTAACCGGCTATCGCTGCAAAACCGCGTCGACGCCATCGACACCGAAGCCCTCAAGAAAGACTGAGATCATGCCCCGTATCGCCCTCAACGGCCTTGGCCGGATCGGCAAACTTGTCTTGCGCGACCTTATCGATACAGGCGCAGGTGGCGACATCGTCCTGCTGAACGATCCTGTCGGCGACGCCGAACAGCACGCGTTGCTGATGGAGTTCGATTCGGTCCATGGTCGCTGGCGCACGCCGGTTGCCGCCGCCGAGGGTGCGCTGGAGTTGAACGGAAAACGCATCAGGCTGACCCATGAGAAGACCATCGAGGCTTTGCCGCTGGCAGAGCTTGGTGTCGATCTGGTGATCGATTGCACAGGCGTCTTCAAGACAGCGGCCAAGGTCGCGCCTTATTATGCCGCCGGGGTGAAGAAGGTCGTCGTCTCTGCCCCGGTCAAGGACGGCGGGGCGCTGAACCTTGTCTACGGTGTCAACCATGATCTTTACGACGGATCGCAGAACCTTGTGACGGCGGCCTCCTGCACGACGAACTGCCTCGCGCCGGTGGTCAAGGTGATCCACGAGAACCTTGGGATCAGGCATGGCTCGATCACCACGATCCACGACGTGACCAACACCCAGACCATCGTCGACCGCCCCGCCAAGGACATGCGCCGCGCGCGGTCCGCCCTGATGAACCTGATCCCGACAACCACAGGTTCGGCCACCGCGATCACGCTGATCTATCCCGAGCTGAAAGGTCGCCTGAACGGCCATGCCGTGCGCGTGCCGCTGCTGAACGCGTCACTGACCGACTGCGTGTTCGAGGTTGAGCGCGAAACCACCGCCGAAGAGGTCAACGCCCTGTTCAAAACCGCCGCCGAAGGGCCGCTGAAGGGCATTCTGGGGTTCGAGACGCGGCCGCTGGTGTCCTGCGATTTCACCAATGATCCTCGCTCGTCCATCATCGACGGGCCGTCGACCATGGTGATCAATGACACGCAGGTGAAAATCTACGCCTGGTATGACAACGAATGGGGCTATTCCTGCCGACTGGCCGATATCGCCCGCATGGTCGCGGGGACGATGTGAGCGACGTGACTGCCTCTGCGAACCCCTTGCGCGCCTATGCGGCGGTGACGGCGGCCTATTGGGCCTTCATGCTGTCGGATGGCGCGCTGCGGATGCTGGTGCTGTTGCATTTCAACGCGCTTGGCTTTTCGCCCGTGCAACTGGCCTGGCTGTTCCTGCTTTATGAGGTCGCGGGCATCGTGACCAACCTTGCCGCAGGCTGGCTGGCGGCGCGGTTCGGCTTGGCGGCGACGCTTTACGGCGGGCTGTCGCTGCAGATCGGGGCGCTGGTCGCCCTGGCGCAGCTTGACCCGGCCTGGTCGATCGCGGCCTCGGTCGCCTTCGTCATGGCGGTGCAGGGCGTCTCGGGCGTGGCCAAGGATCTGGCCAAGATGTCGTCGAAATCTGCGGTGAAACTGCTGGCCCCGACCGAGGACGGAGGGCTGTTCCGCTGGGTCGCGGCGCTGACCGGATCGAAGAATGCCGTCAAGGGTTTCGGCTTCTTCCTGGGTGCGGCGCTGCTTGGCCTTGCCGGGTTCGAGACGGCGGTGTGGAGCATGGCGGCGGTTCTGGCGGTGATCCTGATTGCCGTTGTGCTGTTTCTGCCTGCGGGTCTGCCCGGGCGGATGAAATCCGACGAGAGCTGGTCCGGCTGGCGGTCCAAGGACATCCGCGTGAACCGTCTGTCGCTGGCCCGCATGTTCCTGTTCGGCGCGCGCGATGTGTGGTTCGTCGTGGGCATCCCGGTCTATTTCCAGGCGGTGCTGTCTGACGGCACGGCCGAGGGCCGGCGCGAGGCCTTCTTCCTTGTCGGCGGCTTCATGGCGCTCTGGATCATCGCCTATGGCGTGGTGCAGGGTTTCGCACCGCGCCTTCTGGGGGGCAAAGGGCAGCCCGAGGCTGAGACGGTCAACAAGGCGGTCTTCTGGTCCGGGCTGCTGGTGCCGGTGCCCTTTGTGCTTGCCCTAGCCGCATGGGTTGCGGGCGGGCCCGCCCCTTGGCTGACGATTCTGCTGGTCGTGGGACTTCTGGTGTTCGGCTTTATCTTCGCGGTGAACTCCTCCGTGCATTCCTACCTGATTCTCGCCTTCGGATCGGCCGAGCGGATCACCCGCGACGTGGGGTTCTACTATATGGCCAATGCCGCCGGCCGCCTGATCGGGACTTTACTCTCGGGCGTCAGTTTTCAGCTTGGAGGCCTGCCGCTCTGCCTTGCCACCTCCGGGGCGATGGCGCTTGCCAGCTGGCTGGCCGCCCGCCGCCTCAGGGCCGTCTGATTGCCAGGAGCGCGCGCGTGGCCAGCGCGCCAATCCCGGCGGTCACATATAGCGCCCCGAGCCCCCAGACCGAAAGCGCCATCCCGAAGATCAGCGGGGCGGCGGCCTGCAACAGTCGAGCCGGGGTCTTGAGCGAGCCGAGTCTCTGCCCGCACTCTGAGGCGTCGAACAGCGCCAACCAGCCCGAAAGCCGAGCGCGGCATAACAGTCGCGCCGTTTCGCCCACGAGAACAGCCAGACCGGCCGACCGGCCGCTTGCGCCGCCATGGCATTGCCGGAAAAGAAAAGCATGAGATAGGCGGAAAGCAGGGTCAGCGCCGCCCAACCGAAAGCGGAAATCACGGCGTCACGCCTCGCGCTCGGGATCGAAGCGCAACAGGCGCAAAGCGTTCAGCGTGACCAGAACCGTCGCCCCGGTATCGGCCATGATGGCGATCCACAGACCGGTAATCCCCAGAACCGAGGTCACAAGAAACACCGCCTTCAGCCCAAGCGCGATGGTGATGTTCTGGCGGATATTTCCCATGGCCGTGTGGGCAAGGCGGATCAGTGCGGGGATGTCGGTCACCCGGTCGCGCAGGATCGCGGCATCGGCCGTCTCCAGTGCCACATCCGTGCCCGATCCCATCGCGACACCGATGCTGGCCTGCTTCAGGGCCGGAGCGTCGTTGATGCCGTCCCCGATCATCATCACGCCGCCTTGCTCGCCCATTTCACGGATCGCGGTTAGCTTGTCTTCGGGCATCATGTCGGCCCGAAACTCCATGCCCAGCCCGCCAGCGATTGCTGCCGCCGTGCGCGGATTGTCCCCGGTCAGGATCACCGAACTCACGCCCATCGCGGTCAATTGGCGAACCGCCTCGGCCGCATCCTGTCTTGGCTCATCGCGCATGGCGATCAGGCCGAGCGGGGTCTTTTCGCGGAAGACGGCGACGGCGGTCTTGCCATCTTCCTCTAAGGCCGTGGCCAGTTGCAGGTCAGACGGGTCGATCCCGCCATTTTCCAGCGCATAGCGCGGCGAGCTGACCCATGCCGAGGCGTCACCCACCGTTGCGACCACGCCTTTGCCCAGCAGTGCTTTCGCATCGCGTGACGGCAGCGCTTCGATGCCTGCCTGGTCGGCCTTGGTCAGGATGGCGACGGCCAGCGGATGGCTTGATCCGGTTTCGACCCCCGCCGCCACGGCCAGCAGCTCGGCCTCGGTCGTCGCGCCGAAGGTGACAACATCCGTCACCACCGGGCGCCCATGGGTCAGGGTGCCGGTCTTGTCGAAGGCGACGCGGGACACATTGGCCGCCGCCTCGATCACCGCACCGCCCTTCATCAGCATCCCGCGCCGGGCGCCCGTGGACAGCGCAGAAGCGATCGAGGCCGGCACCGAGATGACCAGAGCGCAGGGGCAGCCGATCAGCAGCAGCGCCAGTCCGCGATAGATCCAGGTGTCCCAGGGTTGACCGAAGGCCAGCGGCGGCAGCAGAACCACCAGAGCCGCGACGGTGACGATGGCGGGCATATACCAGCGGCTGAAGCGGTCGATGAAGCGTTCGGTCGGCGCGCGCGCGACCTCGGCCTCTTCCACCAGCCGGATGATGCGGGCGATGGTGTTATCCTCGGCGGCCTTGGTGACGGTCACGCGCAGCGCGGCCTCGGTATTGATCGAGCCGGCGAAGACCGGATCGCCCGGACCCTTGGTGACGGGAACGCTTTCGCCGGTCACCGGGCTGTCATCCACGCCCGAAGTGCCCTCGGCGATCTCGCCATCTGCCGGGATGCGGTCGCCCGGACGGACAAGCACCATCTGCCCGACGGCAAGGCTTGATGCCGGTACTTCCTGCGCTGTACCATTCACCAGCAGAAGCGCAGTCTTGGGCACCAGATTGGCCAGTGCCCGGATGCCATCGCGCGCCTTGCCGGCGGCCACACCCTCCAGCACCTCGCCGACCGCGAACAGGAACACGACCAACGCCGCCTCTTCCGCAGCATCGATGAACAAGGCGCCAATGGCCGCGACCGTCATCAGGCTTTCGATGGTGAAGGGCTGGCCCAGACGCAGGGCCGCAAAGGCGCGTTTCGCAATCGGGGCCACGCCGATCAGGCAGGCCGCGACAAAAGCCCATTTGCCGATCTGCGGCGCCAGCAATTCGATGATCCAGGCAGAGCCCAGCAGGATCGCCGTGAAGATCACCAGCTTGCCCTTGCTGGTCTGATACCATCGCTTGCCGCGGTCGGCGGGGTCGTCATGCACATGGCCTGGGCTGCCATGACCGCTGTCGTCCCGCGCCACTGCGGTGGTGCCACTGCGGTCATGGCTATGGTCGGCATGATTCTGATCATGACCATCTGCCGACGAATCGCTCATGACGGGCATGACGAAGTCCTTCTTCGCCCCTGCCGCACGCGGCGTGATTCCATAGCCAAGCGATTTCACCACCTTTTCGACTCTGTCGCGGCCGGTCTGCGTTTCGTCCAGCGTTAGTCGCAGCCGTTCCGACATGATGCCGATTTCAACGCCGCTGACGCCTGGCAGACGTGTCACGGCATCCTTGATCTTGGCCGCGCAGGATCCGCAATCCATGCCGGAAACAGTCCAGTCGCAGGCCGTTCCGCTGTTGGGATCTGTCGTTGTCATGTCACTATCCTCGCCCCGGATCGGGGAATTGCCTTCATTGATTCGCGAACCTAATGTCTCTAGCAACTAGAGCTTCAAGAGGAATCTGATGCTGACGATTGGAAAACTGGGGGCGTCAACAGGCGTGAAGGTGCCGACGATCCGTTATTACGAGCAGATCGGCCTTTTGCCCGAGGCCGAACGCAGTGCCGAAAACCAGCGGCTCTACAGCCAAAAGGCGCTGGAACGGCTGGCTTTCATCCGGCACGCGCGCGATCTGGGTTTCACGCTCGAGGCGATCCGTGACCTCCTCAGCCTGTCAGACCAGCCCGGCCAGCCCTGCGCGGCGGCCGATGCAATCGTTGTCGCGCAATTGGCCGAGGTTGAAAGTCGTCTTGCGCGGCTGGGCGCGCTCAAGGTCGAACTGCAGCGGATTCTGACGCAATGCGCGGGCGGTAAAATAGCGGACTGCCGCGTCATCGAAGCATTGGGCGACCATTCGCTTTGCGCGACCGATCATCGTTACCCTGACCTCGGGGCGACAACCTGATCTCAGCCAGATCGATTGGCATATCGGCGGTGAGCCGAACGAAATTCTGTCAAGTCAAACGTGCACTTTCGTCGCTGCGTTCGTGCGGGACCACGTTTTGCGTGATCATCTAGCGAAATGGATGGTACTGAAAATTGCTCACCTCAACGCCACCTCAACCCTTGGCTGCAGTTTTCGCGCAGCTTGTGCTGTCTAAAGCCGCTCAATGCGGTCGAACGCCGGAATGGAAATCGCAATAAATCAAACGGTTGTCTTGTAAGTTGCTGAAATCGTTTGATTTCCAATTTTCAGCCCGGATCGGCTCATAACCCGAAGGTCGTAGATGAGGCAGTTCATGCGGTCGTTCGAGCAAGCTTCGACATTACGAAACAATGTCCAAATCGAGCCCCGCAACAACAATAATCCATGTATGTCAAATACTTATATGCCGACAGAAATAGTCAGACACCACAAGCGCGATTTTACGTCAACGCCACATCAACGTTTGACAAGGCGGGTGCGAGGTGACGGGCACAATGGGCAGCCTTCAGGTCGATCCCGGGTTTCGCTTCGAGACGCCGAACCGGCTGATCATGCGTCGGAACGGTCTGGTGGAACGGATAGACTTTCCGGCTGTCGATCAGTTTGCCGGAATGACCGCGTATTTCTCGGATTGTATCCTGAGCCGGAAGCGGCCCGAGACCGGCCTGGCAGAAGGGTTGGCCGATATTCGTATCATGCTGGCAATCGAACGCGCGATTGAAACCGGACAGGCTCAGGCGCTTTCGCCCTTTGAAACCGATGGCGAAATCGGTCACCGGATAATCCGAACCCTGCGGTGATGCAAATCCATCAGCGAGCACGGCGCCCCAGCCGGCGGATGGCCCTAATCTGAGCGCAACAGTTTCAGCGCGGGGAGGGCTGCTCATGGCGCAAAAGGGAATCGCGATCATCGGTGCGGGAATGATCGGTGGGGCACATGCCAATGCCTATCGGCAATTTGCCCACAGGTTCGGGGACATGCCGCTTGCCATCGTTTGCGACACAAATGCCGAGATGGCCGGCGATCTGGCGCAGAAATACGGGTTCAAGGCGGTTGCGAGCGATTGGAAGCAGGTGATCTCCGATTCCGATATTCATGTCGTTTCGGTCTGTCTGCCGAATTTTCTGCACACCGAGGTGACACAGGCCGCGCTGGCGGCGGGTAAGCATGTGCTGTGCGAAAAACCGCTGGCGCTGTCGGCGGATCAGGCGCGGCCGGTTCGGGATGCAGCGCGCACGGCAGCTTGCGTGTCGGGGACCGTCTTCAACTATCGCCGCATTCCGGCTCTGGCCGATATCCGGGCGCGGATCGAAGCGGGCGACCTGGGCGCGCCGGTCCAGATCTCGGTCCTGTTTCAATGCGACTACGCCGCCGATCCGATGCTGCCGCATTCCTGGCGGTACGAATTCGACAAGGCCGGACCGGGCGCGCTGCTGGACCTGGGCACTCATGCGGTCGATATGGCGCGCTTCATGTTCGGCGATGTGGCCGAGGTCGTGGGTGCGGTCTCGACCATCTCTGTGCCGCAGCGGCATCTACCTTTGGGCACGACGACCGGGCATGGCCATGTGGAACTGTCGGATGAAACGGCCACCGTCGACAACGACGATGTGATGTCCGGGCTGGTGCGTTTCGCGAATGGCGCACAGGGCTTTGTCTCGGCGAGCCGGGTCGCGGTGGGGTCGGGTAACCGGCTGGCGGTCGAGGTGCATGGAACCAGGGGCACGGCGCGTTTCACGACCGAGATGCCCTCCTTCTATGAACTTGCGCTGTTCGCGCCCGGCCAGCCGTCGAACTTCATGCGCGTGCCGAACCGCCCATCCTCTCCTTCTATCGGCGATTTGGCACCGGTGCCGCATGACCTTGCCGCGATCGGTTATGCCGAGGTCTTCGGCTATCTGATCCACGAATTCCTAGGTGCGATTGCTGAGGGCAAGCCGCTGGAGAACGGTTCCATCGAGGATGGCTATCGCGCGGCGCAGGTGCTGGACGCGATCCAGAGGGCTAGTGTTGTGAACGAACCGGTAAAGGTGGCGTTTGAGGATTGAGGGGTGTCGTGATAAGAGCTTTGCGGACAAAGTGAACTTTCACGGCACTCGCACGAATGTCCTCATGGCGTCAAACTGGCCTGCGTTTTGAACGGCAAAGACAACTCCAACCGATGCTCCAACCCAACACGCCCCTCGAAAACCGGGCCGCTGTCCGACATTCCGAAGCGTCGGTAGAGAGTTAGCGCGGCGACATTTTCAGCATCGACGGCCAAGACCAGCTTCGTTGCATCAGGCCACCGAGCCTTCGCCATCTCGATAGCAAGTTGAAGCGCGAAGCGTCCGAGACCACGACCCTGAAATTCCCTAGAAATCTTCAGGCCGTGCAGGGAAACAGCATCGTTTGGCGTCCAACTGGGCGAAGCCGGCGGACGCTTGAGCAGAACCATACCTGCTGGCGTCCGACCCCTGATGAAAAAAGCCAGCCCGTATGTGTTCGAATCTGGTACCCGTTTCCACTCCTCGACAGAACCTAGGAATGTGCCCCCGAAGTCCTCCTGTTCCTTCGAGACGTCGAGACGGGCGAAAACGGCCAATTCGGCGTCTGACAAGGCTTCAAGGTCAATAGCGTCGAACGAGTGGGCAATACGGTTTGTCATAGAGGCACCTAGCCACCATCACGGAGGCCTTACAACCTCCAAAGCGGACAATTGCACATCGTGAAGCATCCGTCACACCGGGCTCAGAGCCGATCTCTGTGCCAGCCGGATGGGGTTGTGCAGATCAGGCCTCGGCGACGCTGCACCCACTCACACCCTGACTCTCCGCCCCGTCTGCACCGACTCCACGCAGGCATCTGCCAGCCGCAGCGCGATCACGCCGTCCTCACCGGTCGCGGAGGGCGCACGGTTATCGGCGATGCTGGCGATGAATTCGGCGATTTCGGCGGCGTAGGCCGGGGTATAGCGGGTCATGAAGAAATTCATCAGCGGCGCTGTCGTATATCCCTCGGCTGTGCCGATGCGCATGGTGTTTTCGTGGAAATTGGCCACGTCGACCATGCCCTCGCTTCCATGCACCTCAATCCTCTGGTCATAGCCATAGGTGGCGCGGCGGGAATTGGTGATGACGGCCTGTTTGCCGCTGGCGGTTTCCAGAATCACGGTTGCGCTGTCGTAATCGCCGATCTCGCGCAGGCGCGGCTCGATCAGGACCGAGGCATGGGCAGAGACGGTGACAGGTTCCTCGCCCAGCAGAAAACGGGCCATATCCAGATCGTGGATAGTCATGTCGCGAAAGATTCCGCCAGAACGCGCGGCATAGCTGATGTCGGGCGCGCCCGGGTCGCGCGAGGTGATCGTCACCATCTCGACCGCGCCGATGCGGCCCTCGTCAATCGCGCGGCGGGCGGCGGCGAAATTCGGATCAAACCGGCGGTTGAAGCCCATCATCAGCTTCACCCCGGCCTCGCGGGCGATGTCCACCACCTGCCGCGCGCGGGCGATATCCAGATCGACCGGCTTTTCGCAGAAGACATGCTTGCCGGCGCGGGCGAAACGCTCGATCAGGTTGGCATGGGTGTCGGTGGGGGTGCAGATCAGCACGCCATCGATGGCCGGGTCAGCTGCGATGTCTTCGGTGCTGCGATATTCCGCACCGCTGCGCTGCGCCAAGGCCTGTGCCGCTTCGGGCAAGGCGTCGGTCACGGCTGCCAGCCGGGCATCCGGATGCGCGGCGATGGCGTCCGCGTGGACATTGGCGATACGGCCGGCGCCGATCAGGGCGAGCGTCACGGTCATCTCAGGCTCCTTTGACAAGCGCCCAACCGCCCGAGGCAGCCGAGGCGAAGACAGCATCGCAGACGGCCGCATTGGCGCGGGCATCGGCAAGGTCGAAATAGGGGGCATCCTCGCCCCGGACGGCACGCGAGAAATTCGTGACCTCGGCCTTGTATTGGTCAAGTGCCGGGAATTCCAGCGAGGTGATATCGGAATTGGCGTGATCGGCGGAAGTGTCGATCAGGATCATGTTCGGTGCGCTGCGCGAGGGTACGTAGGCCTGCGGCAGCGTGACAAAGGCGCGTTCACAGACGATCTGGATCGATTGCGATGATGCCTGCGCCAGCGAGACCATAAAGCTCGCCTGCCGCCCTTTGCCGAAATCCATGATGACCGAGGTGAACATGTCGATTCCGCCCGCATTGCGCTCCATCAGGGCCATCACCCGCAAGGGCTCGGCATCCAGAAAGTAACGCGCGGCCATCGCTGTATAGCAGCCCAGATCATAATAGGCGCCGCCGCCCCATTCGGGTTTCTGGCGGAAATCCTGTTCGTTCGTCATCATGAAGGACAGAAGTGATGAGAACGTCAGCGGAGCACCGTAATCGCCGCTGCGCAGGATGTCGCGCAGCTTGATCCAGCGCGGTTGCTGGCGGACCATGAAAGCCTCGGAGATTTTCAGGGCAGGGTCCACGCCCTTCAGCGCCGCGTAATCCGCCGCCCGCATCGCGCCCGGCTTTTCGATCAGAACATGCTTGCCGGCATCGGCGGCCTTGCGCGCCCATTCCACATGCAGGTGATTGGGCAGGGCGATATAGACTGCCTCGACATCCGGGTCGGCCAGCACCTCGTCATAGCTGCCATAGGCCCGCGCGATTCCATGCTTTTCCGCCATTGCCTGCGCGCGGGTCAGGTCGCGTGCGCCGATGGCCAGCGGCACCGCATCGGCGCTGGCCACCATGCCGGGAATGACCGCGCCATCGGCAATCCGGGCCGCGCCCAGAATGCCCCATCTGACCGGATCGAATTGGGCCATTTTTCTTACTCCCGCTGTCTCGGGTCGAAGATGTGGCATGAAAACAGACGGGCTACCCGGAGCTTTATGATTGAAAGCAATCAGTCGAAATCTGTATTCGCCGGCAGGTTCTCGGGGCCGTAGAGCACGACTTGCAGCGGGCGCGTGTCGTAAAGCGGGTTTTCCTGCCCCAGATCGGCAAAGTCGAAATGGCGCAGGATGTGGTTCACGGCCAGCCGCGCCTGCAGTTCCGGGCATTGGTCGATGGTCAGCGACATGACGCCCTCGCGCAGCAGGGCAGCGCTGTATTTCGTCAGTTCATGGCCGACAAAGACCGGTCGCGCGGGCAAGAGATCGGCGCGGATCGCCTCCGCGACGCCCAGATTGCCGGCGCCGACATTATAGACGGCGACGATATCGCGATTGGCGGCGAAAAGCTGACGCAGCCGCGTCTCGGACCGGTCGCGGTCATCGCGCCCTTCCACGACGGCGGCGATGGAAAAGCCGGGCTGGTCGGCCAGATAGGCCTCCAGCCCGCGAATCCGGTCGTCATGCGACTGGATCTGGCGGGTATTGCACAGCACCGCGACCGGCCCCGGCCGCATCGCCATCCGGGTGATGAAGTAACCGGCCGAGCGTCCCGACATGAAATGATCCGGCCCCGCATAGGCGATCCGGTCCGAGCCGGGCACATCCGAGATCAGTGTGACGACCGGAATATCGCGCAGTTTCAGCGCGGCGACGGCGGCATGGGTTGCCGGATCGTCGGGCATGTACACAATGACCGCATCGCATGTGGTCTTGCGCAGCGCTCGCGCGATGCTGGCGGCGCTTTCATCCTTGAGGATCGTGCGGTGGATCAGGATCGAGGTGTCCAACACTGTCGTCAGCCGCTGGAACTGCTGGCGCATCCGCTCGATCAGTGGCAGTTCCGGGCGCGCCAGGATGACCTCGATCCGGATGGTCTTGCGGTAATGTTCGGGCAGTATGCGCTTCAGGCCCAGGTCCCGCGCGGCCTGCAGCACCTTGCGGCTGACATCCTTCGAGACATTGCCGCGGTCGTTGATGACCCGGTCAACTGTGGCCGAACCGACGCCTGCGCGCGCGGCCACATCTTTCAGCGTGATCTTGCCTGGCATGAATTCCTCTCTCCTTCACCAAGGATATGTGGAGGCCTGATCGAAAGCAATCATTCCAGCCGCTGCCGGCCCGCTCTGGCGGGACTAAGAATCGGGACAAATTGGGAGGATCATTCGATGAAGATCGGGTTCGTGTCGGACAGCCTCGGCAGTCTGTCTTTCGGTGAGTTGCTGGATCAGGCCGTTCGGCTGGGCGTCGATGGCGTCGAGGTGAATACTTGCGGCTGGTCCACCGGCCCGCATTTCGACATGGCGGCGATGAAGTCCGATGCTGGCGCCCGGCGCGCCTTTGCCAAGGAATTCGAGGCGCGCGGGCTGGAAATCATTGCGCTGAACGCCAATGGCAACCCGACCCATCCGACCGAGCCGCAGCAGGGCGAGGGGTTGCGCGACACGATCCGCATCGCTGGCGAGATGGGGCTGAAAACCGTCTGCACCATGTCGGGCCTGCCAGCAGGACGACCGGGGGACGAGATGCCGAACTGGGTCGTCTCAAGCTGGCCGCCCGAGACGCGGTCGATCCTCGATTACCAGTGGAACGAGGTGCTTATCCCGTTCTGGACGGACATCGCGGCATTGGCGAAGGATTGTGGGGTCGAACGTATCGCGCTGGAACTGCATGGCAATCAATGCGTCTACAACGTGCCGACGCTTCTGCGCCTGCGCGAGGCCATCGGGCCGGTGATCGGCGCCAATCTGGATCCCAGCCACCTGTTCTGGATGGGGGCTGATCCCTTGATGGCGGCGGATGCGCTGGCTGGCGCGATCTATCACGTTCATGCCAAGGATACGATGCTGAACACGCCCGTGCAGGCCACGACCAGCCTGCTGGAGAATGGCGGGCTGACCGATATACCGGCGCGGGCGTGGTCTTACATCACGCTGGGTTTCGGGCATGATGAAACCTGGTGGCGGCAGTTCTGTTACCGGCTGAGAATGGGCGGCTATGACGGCTGGCTGTCGATCGAGCATGAGGACATGATCCTGAACTCGCTGGAGGGGCTGGAACGTTCGGTCGAGCTGTTGCGGCGGGTGGCGCCGGTCAAGCCGTCGGACTTCAGGCTTCAGGACATCTGATCTGATCGTTTTCCATCAAGTTTCGGCTGTGACATAGCGCCGTGTCGACCCAGAATTCCGACAGGCAAAGAGGGAGGAACACCAATGTCTTTCATGAAATCCACCGTGACAGCCCTGCTGGCTTGCGCGACCGTCGCTGGCAGCGTCGCCTCGGTTCAGGCGGCCGAGATCGCAGTGATCGCCGGTTCGGCCAATGACGAATTCTTCAACCGCGTGAAGAAGGGCGTCGATCAGGCCGCGCTGGTGATCGAGGCGAATGGCGGCAAGGTCACCTATCTGCCGACCCAGAATTACGACAATTTCGGCCCCGATCTGGTCGGGCTGATCAACACGGCGGTCGGGCAGGGCGTTGACGGCATCGCCATCCCGATCTGGGTCCCCGAGGCGCAGGTTCCTGCCTTGCAGGCGGCTGCCGGGCAGGGCGTCAAGATCATGATGTATAATTCCGGCGCCGAGCATCGCGAAGCGGTCAAGGGCATCAACTATTTCGGCGCCGATGACCGTATCGCCGGTGTCGCCGGCGGTGAATATCTGGCCAAGAACGGCGCGCAGCGCATTCTGTGCCACATCCATGTGCCGGGCGCCGTCAACCTTGAAGCCCGCTGCGACGGCGTCACCGAAGGCGCCGAGGCAAATGGCGCCGAGGTCGTGCGCGTGCCGACCCCCGCCAACCTCGATTCAGATGCCACCGGCACCGCCGAGGCGATCAAGGCCGAGCTGCTGAAGGATTCCTCCATCGACGCGGTCATTACCGGCGCGGCATGGGCCTCGGATTCTGCCGCCATCGCGATCCAGCAGGCGGGACGCCCGGTCATGCTGGGCACGTTTGATCTCAGCCCATCGGTTCTGAACCGGATCAAGGATGGCACGCAGAATATGGCCATCGACCAGCAGCCCTATCTGCAATCCTTCCTGGCGGCGACGATGCTGGCCGCGAATATCGACTTCGGTGTCGAACTGGCAACTGACCCGGTGCTGACCGGACCGGCCATCGTCGATGCCGAGAATGTCGAGGTGACGATGAAGGGCGTTGAAGAGGGCGTCCGCTGAACCGGGCCGGGGTCGCGCGTTACAGCGCGACCTCTTGCCCCTCGGCGGCGCTTTTGCGCGCGGCGTCCAGAACCCGCAGCACCTCGATGGCATCGGCGGGTGTGACCGGTGGCGGGGTGCCATCGCGGACGGCCTGCGCGAAGCATTCGTAATAATCGTGATAGCGGCCCTGCCGTGACGGCACGCGCTCTTCGCCCGCCTCGGTGGCCAGAATGCCCCAGCGGTCCTCGATTTCATAGCCCCAGCCCGCCAGATCATCGACCGGGCGCTGGCCCGAAAAGATGGCCTGCGCCTGCACGTCTGTCTGCGAGGACCGATAGCTGCCCTGATCGCCATAGGCGACGAAGTCCTTGGCGTCGATATGATTGATCTTGCTGGACACAAGCTGTGAAAACGCGCCGTTCCGGTGGCGGATCGAAATGACAAACCCGGCATCGGTTGGGCCTTCGGGCAGGTCGATCATGTCCAGATGCGCATGGACAGATCGCGCAGGCCCCAGCAGCCACAGGATCTGATCGACCATGTGGCTGCCCAGATCGCGCAGAAGCCCGCCTTGCGGCCCGGCCTCCAGCGTCGCGGGATCATCCTGTTCCATCCGCGCGTGGATGCGCCAGATATTGCCCAATCGCCCACTGTCCAGCACCGATTTCAGGGTCTGCACATCGGTATCGAAGCGACGGTTGTGAAACACGCCAAGCGTGACGCCCTTGTCTTTCGCCGCCTGTTCCACTTCCCGCCCGACCTCGGCCGAGGGGGCAAAGGGCTTGTCGGCGATGACATGAACACCTGCCGCGATGGCTTCCAGCACCAGCTCGCGCCTTGTCTGCGGGGGCGTGGTGATGGTGACGGCATCGACGCCAGCGGCCAGCATATCGGTCAGGCTGGGATAGATTGGCAGGCCGGGATAATCCGCCTGCACCCGCTCAATCGTTGCAGGTGCGCGGGCGACGATACCCGCCAGGTCTACGCCTTCGGCCGCCATGATGAAGGGCGCGTGGAAATGCCGCCCGCCTGTGCCGTATCCGACAATTCCGATCCGCATGATACATTCCCTCACTTGATGCAAATGGTCCGAGTGTCGGTGGGACAGCGGGTCAACACAAAGCACACGCTGATTGCTTTTGATCACACGCTTTCGGGGGTAATGATGTCTAATGGCACAATCCGCTGTCGCACAGAACTGCCACGGCGATTGGTCAGCGATGCGATCATCGTGTCAATCAATTCGTCCGAGCTGTGCGGCAGAGGGTGGCACAATGCCGCCGTGATCAGTCCTTCGGTCAGGCCCTTGCGGGTCTCGGGGCCGATGTCGCGACAGACGATGCGCACGTCCCGGCGCTCTGGCGGCGCTTCGCGCAGCGCCTTCAACACGCCCGAGATGCCGCCGCCAGCCATATAGATCCCGCGCAGATCATCGCCGTTCTCCAGCAGATCGCGCACCATGCGATATGCCTCGGCGGGTTCCTCATGGGTCGGGCGACTGTCATCGACGGTCAGATGCGGCGCATTCTCGCGCATATAGGACCGAAAGCTGGCGTCTGACACGTCCTGACATTGATAGCGGTGGTTGCCGATAAAAACCGCAACGCGACCCGGCGCGTGGGTCGTCTGGGCGATGAACCAGGCCGCCGTGCGTCCCAGTTTCCAATTGTCCAGCCCCACGTAACCGGCGCGGTCGGGCGCAGACAGATCGGTGATATAGGTGACGACCGGCGTTCCCTGTGCGCGCAGATCCGCGATGGTCTGGCCGATCAGCGGGTGATCGCCCGCGATGATCGCCACCGCATCGCAGGCCTGTCCTAATCTGGCCAACCGTTCGGCGATGTTTTCCGCTGTCAGCAAATCGACGAAATCGACCAGGGGTTCGATCTTTTCGGTGTGCCGACGGCCCGCCGCCTCGATGATCTTGTCGCCGAACAGGCGATAGAGTTCCCGCGTCGATTGCTGCAGCAGGAAGCCCAGCTTGTAGTGCGGCAGCGCATCGTTGCGCCGCGCCTCGATCACGCCCAGCCCGTAAAATCCGATCTCTTCGGCGGCGGCATGGACACGGCCTATTGTCTCATGCCTGACCGAACCGTTGCCTGCCAGAATCCGGTTGACCGTGGCGACGCTGACGCCGGCCGCTTCCGCCAGTGCGGCGATGGTGGGGCGTTTCTGCTTCATGCTGTATCTCATCGTATCATGAAACATAATGATACAATAATGTCATTTTGTGACAAGATTTATTTCCTGACCCTGCGTCATTTGCTATTTTCATGTGCAAGGATACGAATCCTGCCAGATCGGATCAGGTTTGATGGTTTTCGATCAGGCACTCGGTTCTCTGTTCAGGGCAGCCGGGGCAAGGTCGGGACATGATGTCCTGTCAGAGGAGGCGGCGTCCCGGCGCAGGGACGCTCCGGCGCAAGATATCACTGGCTGAGCCGGACAGCCAAAAGGGGGATGACATGAAACTTACTGGAACACGCTTGCGCGTGCTGTTGGCTGGTGTCGCATTGGCCGCAAGTTCGGTCACGGCAATCGCCGCGGATATCGCCGTTGTCGGTGGCCGCGCAGATGAAGAATTCTGGAACCGCGTCAAGAAAGGCATCGACGATGCCCGTCTGATGGTCGAAGCCAATGGCGGCACCGTCAACTATCTGCAACTGCAAAGCTATGACAATCTGGGCCCCGATGCGGCACAACTGATCCGCACCGCGATCAGCCAGGGCGCTGATGGCATTGTCGTGCCGAACTGGGTGCCCGAGGCCGAAGATGACGCGATTAAATCGGCCATCGATCAGGGCGTTGCCGTGATCCTGATGAATGCCGGCAACAAGGAAAAGGCGGATGAGCTGGGCGCGCTTAATTATGTGGGCTCTGACGAATATGTCGCAGGTCACGCAGGCGGACAATATTTCGCGGAACACGGCGCCAAGAATATCATATGCGTCAACACCGTACCCGGCGCTGCCAATCAGGAAGCCCGCTGCAAAGGCGCGATCGACGGTATCACAGAGGGCGGCGGCGCAGGCACACAACTTCCACTGCCAGCCTCTTCCTTTGGTGACCAGACCGCGATTGCCGAGGCGATCAAGGCCACATTGCTGCAGGATGGCAGCATCGACGGTGTCATCAATGTCAGCGCCACCGATGCGGATGCGGGGGCAAGCGGCATCATGCAGGCGGGCAAGCAGGGCACGGTCATGCACGGAACCTTTGATCTTAACGGTGCCGGGCTGAAACGTATTCAGGATGGAACCCAAGCCTTTGCCATCGATCAACAGCCCTATCTGCAGTCGCTTCTGGCCGTGCAGCTTCTGGCCTCGCATATCGATTTTGGCACCAAGCTTCCGACCTCGCCGGTATTGACCGGGCCGGGCATCGTCGATGCGTCGAATATCGAATCCACGCTGGAGGGCGTCGAAAAAGGCGCGCGTTAGGCGTCGCATCATACTGGCAGTCCGCAGGGACCCTGCGGATCGGCCTTCATATTCGCACCCGCTGCCAATGGCCGCGCGCAGTGTGACCATTGCATCGAAACTGGAGGGATTCTGCGATGAGAAATCTAACATTCGGCGATCTTATGCGCCGTCCCGAGGCAGGGGCCCTGCTGGGTCTGCTGGCGGTGCTGATATTCTTTGTGGTCTTTGGCGGCATCAACTTTCTGAAGCCCGCCGGCACCGCAAGCTGGCTGAACGTGGCTGCGAATATCGGTATCGTCGCGCTGCCCATCGGGCTTTTGATGATCGCGGGAGAACTGGATATTTCCATCGGTGCGATGATCCCGGCGGGGTCAATGACCGTGGCAATCCTGTCCGGGCATTATGAACTGCCGATGATCGTCGGCATTCTGGGATCACTGGCCGTAGGCATCGTTGTGGGCCTGATCAACGGCATTCTTGTCGTTCGAACCGCCGTGCCCTCGCTGATCGTGACACTGGGGATGCTGTTTGCGGTGCAGGGGCTGACGCTGGGCTTTTCGGTGCTGCTGACCGGCACCACTTCGGTCGCGCTGGATGCGGCGCCCTGGGCCAAGTTCCTGTTCGGTCATTTCATTTCGAACTCTTTTCAGGTCATCATCCTCTGGTGGTTGGGGATTACGGCGCTTTACGTGTTCTTTGTGCATTACTCGCCCTTCGGTAACTGGCTGTTCGCTCTTGGCGGCGACAAGGTCAGCGCCCGCAATGCCGGCATTCCGACCGACAAGCTGACGATCCTTCTGTTCGTTCTGTCGGCGACCAGCGCGTCCTTCGTCGGCATGTGCCAGGCGATCCTGTTCAACTCGGCCCAGGTCTCGGGCGGGATGATCTTCATCTTCAACTGCATCATCTCGGTCGTGGTCGGCGGCGTGCTGCTGACCGGAGGTTTCGGCTCGGTCATTGGCATTTTCTTCGGCACGATCACCTTCGCCATCGTCAATCAGGGCATCTACTTCACCGATTTCGACCGCAACTGGTCGTCGCTGATCATCGGGATCATGCTGCTGCTGGCCGTTCTGATGAACAACACCTTCCGCGAAAAAGCGCTCAGCTATTCGCCGAAGAAGAAAAAATAAGGGAGGAACACAGATGTCTACCCCTATTATCGAACTTGAGAATGTCAACAAGTCCTTCGGCCCCATCGATGTCCTGCATGACATCAACCTGCGGGTCCGCGCGGGCGAGGTTCTATGCCTGCTGGGCGATAACGGTGCCGGTAAATCCACGCTGATCAAGACGCTGGCCGGTGTGCACAAGCCGACATCGGGGACGGTGAAGTTCGACGGCAAGCCGGTCGAATTCGACAATCCGAAACAGGCGCAGGATATGGGCATCGCCACGGTGCACCAGTTCGGCGGCACCTTCCCGCTGATGTCCATCGGGCGGTCCTTCTTCGTGGGTGTCGAGCCGACCAAGGGCTGGGGCATCTTCAAGCGCTATGATCGCAAGACCGCCAATGAGATCGCGGTGAAGGCCGTGCAGGATTTCGGCATCACCCGCATCGACGATGGCGACCGGCTGATCGGCGGGCTGTCGGGGGGCGAGCGTCAGTCGCTGGCCATCGCCCGCGCCGTCCATTTCGGTGCCCGCGTCCTGATCCTTGACGAGCCCACCGCCGCGCTTGGCGTGAAACAGGCCAGCCACGTTTTGCGCATCGTGCTGGAGGCGAAGAAGCGCGGTCTGGCGGTGATCTTCATCACCCATCAGGTCATGCATGCAATGACCGTGGGCGACCATTTCGGAGTGCTGATCAAGGGCGCGCTGGCCGCAGATTTCCGCAAGGGCGAAAAATCGCGCGAGGAGATCACCGACCTGATGGCCGGGGGCGAGGCGCTGGCCGATCTGGGTGAAGAGGTCGAGGAATACATGGCCACTCATGACGGCCATGCCCCGCCACCGCAGCACTGATCCTCACGGCGCGCGGTGATCCACTGCGCAGCCGGATAATCCAATCTTTATCTCAAGGTGATCTTTATGAAAATCGCCCTAGACCCGTTCATGCATCGTCATCTGACGCTGGAACAACTGCCGTCCAAAGTGGCCGAACTGGGCTATGAGTGGATCGAACTCAGCCCCCGCGCCGACTTTCTGGAATGGTTCAAGGCGCCGCGCGTGTTCCCCGACCGCGTCAAATCGTTCAAGCGCGCGCTGTCGGATGCCAATGTCGGCATCGCCACATTGCTGCCGATGTATCGCTGGGCCAGCAATGACGAAGACGAACGTCAGGCCGCCGTCCGCCACTGGAAACGCGCCATCGAAATCGCCGTCGAACTGGGCGTCGACACGATGAACAGCGAATTCGGCCGTGGCCCGCATCCCGACAAGGGCAGCTGCTACTGCTGCCACACCGGCAGCATGATCGAGGCCTGCGAGGATGCCTGGTGGCGCAGCATGGAAGAACTGGTGCCGGTCTTCGAACGCGAAGGCATCAACCTGCATATCGAACCGCATCCCGAGGACTGGACCGAGACCCTGCAGCCATCCGTGGACCTGATCCGCACGGTAAACAGCCCGCGCGTCAGGTTCCTATATTGCACGCCGCATACCTTCTATTTCGGCGATGACACGGTGGCGATGCTGCGCGAATGCGCGGATGTGCTGGCCCATGTCCATATCGCCGACACGTTCAACCACAAGGCCAGCAGCGGGCTGCGCTATATCATCAACCCGCCCGGATCGACGGCGCGCGTGCATCAGCACCTGAACATCGGTCAGGGTGAGGTGCCCTGGGACGATTTCTACAAGACGCTGGCCGAGATCGGCTTTGACGGCATCATGACCGCCTGCGTCTTCGCCTGGGAAGAAAAGGCCGACGAATCCGGCAAATTCATGCGCAACGAAATGCAGCGCCTGATCGAAAAGCATGGAGTGGGCCAATGACGCTGCGGGTCGGAGTTCTGGGAACTGGCATGATCGGTCAGGATCACATCCGCCGGCTGACGCAGGTCTTGTCAGGCGTCGATGTGGTCGCGGTCAACGATATTGACCGCGCTCGCGCCGCCACCGCCGCGCCCAAAGGGGCCGAGGTGTTCGACACGCCCAAGGCGCTGATCAATTCCGATAAGGTCGATGCGGTGGTGATCTGTTCCTGGGGCCCCGCGCATGAAGAGCAATTGCTGGACTGCATTGCGGCGGGCAAGCCGGTCTTCTGCGAAAAGCCGCTGGTCACGTCCGAGGCAGCGGCGCGCCGCGTGATCGCAGCCGAGGTGGCCCATGGCACGCGTCTGGTTCAGGTCGGTTTCATGCGCCGCTTCGATGCCGATTACCGTCGGCTGAAAAAGGTCATCGACGGCGGCAGCCTTGGCGCGCCGCTGATGTATCATTCGACCCATCGCAATGCGTCCGTGCCCGAGGGGTTGTATACCTCGGACATGCCGCTGAACGATACGCTGGTGCACGACGCTGATATCTCGCGCTGGCTGCTGGAGGATGAGGTCGCGGCCGTCGAGGTGCGTGTGCCCCGTCGGAACACACGCGGCAAGGATCTGCGCGACCCGGTGATGGTGCTGCTGCACATGGGCTCGGGCGCGATTGTCGATGTCGAGATCAGCGTGAACATTGCCTATGGCTATGACATTCGCGGTGAGGTCAGCTGCGAAAACGGCGTCGCAGCGCTGCCCAATCGCCCTGCGGTCGTGGTCAGCGACCAATATGGCATCCGGCAGGCGATCCCCGAGGATTGGCGCGAACGCTTTATCGACGCCTATGATCAGGAGTTCCGCGAATGGATCGTCGCGGCGGGGCAGGGCACGGCCACCGGCCCCAGCACTTGGGATGGATACGCCGCCACGCTGGTCGGCGATGCGGCGCTGCGGGCCGTCGATTCCGGCGCGCGCGAAGCCATTACCATGATCGAGAAACCGGCGCTTTACGGCAAGGCAGCCGCCAGGGCGGCATGAACTGAACCAGAGGGGGGCAGCGCAGATGATCAACGGAGAACGCAAAATCGCCGCGCCCCTGCGTTGGGGTATGATCGGTGGCGGCCGTACCGGTCAGGTCGGCTACAAGCACCGCACCGGCGCGCTGCGCGACGGCACTTATCGGCTGGTTGCCGGGGCCTTCGATCTGGATGCCAAGCGCGGCCGCGATTTCGGCACCAATCTGGGCGTCGATCCCGATCGCTGCTATGACGATGTTCAGGCGCTGATCGCCGGTGAGGCGGACCGCGAAGATGGCGTTCAGGTCGTCTCCGTCGCCACGCCCAATTTCACCCATTTCCCGATCACCAAGGCGCTGCTGGAGGCGGGCATCCACGTGATCTGCGAGAAGCCCCTGTTCTTCACCGTCGCCGAATGCGACGAGATCGCGGCGCTCGCCGCCGAAAGGAACCTGATCGTCGGCGTCACTTATGGCTTTACCGGCCACCCGCTGGTGCGCCAGATGGCGGCGATGATCGCCAGCGGCGTGCTGGGCGAGATCCGCATCGTCGATCTGCAATATACTCACGGCTTCAATGCGGGCGATGACACCAACGCGTCCGAGGCCCAGAAATGGCGCACCGATCCGGCGAAATCCGGCCCGACCTTCGTGTTGGGCGATATCGGTACGCACTTGTTCTACCTGTCCGAGGTCGTCTTGCCCGATCTTCGGATCGAGCGGCTGCTGTGCGACCGCAAGGCATTCATCCCCTCGCGCGCACCGCTGGAAGACAACGCCACGGTGCTGATGCATTACGACAATGGCGCGCGGGGCCATCTGTGGGTCAGCTCGGTCGATACCGGCAACATGGGCTCGCAGCGTTATCGTTTCGTGGGGTCCAAGGCCTCGGTCGAATGGTCCGACAGCCGCCCCGATCAGCTGCTGTATCAGGTGCAGGGCGAACCCGAACAGATCCTGCATCACGGCATGCCCTATCTGGAACCCGAAAGCCTTGCCGTGGATCGTATGGGCGCGCTGCACACCGAGGGGCTGGGCGATAGCTGGGCCAATATCTATCTGTGGATCGCTCAGGCCATCGACGCGAAACGACGCGGGGATGAGGCATTCCTGCAAACCCACCGCTATCCCGGCATGCAAGCGGGCACCGAAGGTGTGCGCTGGCTGGAAAACTGTGTCCGCTCGGCCAAGGCGGGCGGGACTTGGGTGGATTATCAATAACCGGAACGGGCGCGCCGGACCTCCTCCACCCGGTGCGCCCAACTTTCATCGCATCAGAAAGACCAAGAAATGAAACTTTCGATTTGCACCGATGTCATGGGCAATCTGTCCTTTACGGACATGCTGGATAAATGCGTGGCCCTTGGTGTCGAAGGGGTCGAGATGACTGGCGGCGGCTGGTCGCCCGCGCCGCATTTTCGTGCCGATGAACTTCTGGCCGACAAGGGGCTGCTGAAGCAGAAGCTGACCGAGATCGAAGCCCGAGGGCTGGAAATTGCGGCGCTGAACTGCTCGGCCAACCCGCTGGACCCGGGCGAGATGGGCAAGCGCCATCTGAAGGAAATGCAGGACACGATCCGTCTGGCGGGCGAGATCGGGGTGAAGAAGATCGTTACCATGTCGGGCCTGCCAGAGGCCGCGCCGGGCGATATGGTCCCGAACTGGCTGGTCTATACCAAAAGCTGGCCCAACGAGATGCCCGAACGCGACCGCTACCAATGGGAAGACCGCGCCTTTCCGCTGTGGCACGATCTGGTCAAGCTGGCCAAAGAGGTCGGCGTGGAAAAATACGCGCTGGAAAACTTCTCGGCCATGCTGGTCTGGAACCCGGAAACCCTGTTCCGGCTGCGGGGTGAGGTTGGCCCGACAGTGGGCATGAACCTAGACCCCAGCCACCTGATCTGGATGGGCGCCGACCCGATCCATTCGGCCCGCGCGCTTGGCGATGCGATCCACCATTGCCACGGCAAGGATACCCGCATTGAACGCGGCCGTGCCGATGTCGATGGCTTTTTGGAACTGCGCGAGGTGACCGATGTCGCCAACCGCACCTGGAACTATGTCGCGGTTGGTGCGGGTAAGGATCTGCAATGGTGGAGGGAATTCTTCTCGGTCGTGCGTATGATGGGCTATAACGACTGGGTTTCGCTGGAGATGGAGGACTTCACCATGTCCACCGATGCGGGCATCCAGTCCTCCATCGACGCGCTGCAAGCAACCATCAGCCGCTGAGGGCCTGCAGGTGTACAAGTTCATCATTACCATCGACTGCCGCCCGGGAACGCGCGACACCATCCTGTCGCGCGCACCCGCAGTGCAGGCCGCCACGCGGGCCGAGCCGGGCTGCATCGCCTATGATTTCTACACCTGCACCGACAATCCCGAACGGCTGGTTTTCGTCGAAAGCTGGACGGACCGTGCCGCCCACGATTTCCACATGCAGCAGGATTACACCAAAGGCTTCATCGCCTTTCATGAACAGTTCCATGAAAGCCTGACATTCGAGACGGTCAATGTCGCAGACTGACATCACCCTCACCTGCGCGCCCTGCTGCTGGGGCGTGGATGATGTGACAAACCCGCATCTACCCGCATGGGAAACGGTTCTGGATCAAGCAGCCGCTGCAGGTTTTGGCGGACTGGAGTTGGGGCCCTATGGCTATATGCCGCTGGACGTAACGGTCCTGACGGAGGCGCTTGATCGTCGCGGCCTTTCCATCGTAGCGGGCACCATCTTCGACGACCTCGTCTCACCCGCAAACCGCGATAACCTGCTACGCCAGACCGACGACATCTGCGCGCTGATCGCCGCGTTGCCGAAACCCGCGACCCATAGGGGCCAGCGCTTCCCCGCGCCCTACCTGACGGTGATGGACTGTGGCCATGATGAACGGGACTATGCCGCCGGCCATTCCGACCGCGCGCCACGTCTGGATGCGGGGGCGTGGGAAGGCATGATGGCCAATATCCGCGCCATCGCCACCCGCGCCGCAGATCATGGTCCGCGCGCCGTGGTCCATCCCCATGCGGGCGGCTATATTGAATTCGCCGACGAGTTGGACCGCGTGGCTGCCGATATTCCGGCCGATCTGGCCGGGCTTTGCCTCGATACCGGACACATGGCCTATTCCGGCATGGACCCGCTGGAAACGCTGCGCCGCTATTGGGACCGCGTGGATTATCTCCATTTCAAGGATATCGATCCGGCGATTTATGATCGCATACTGAGCGAAAGAATTCGCTTCTTCGATGCCTGCGCGCGGGGTGTGATGTGCCCCATCGGGCGCGGCACTATCGACTATCCCGCCATCCGTCGCCTGCTGAGCGAGCTTGGCTATGGCGGCTATATCACCATCGAGCAGGAACGAGATCCGCAGAATGACGGATCAATTCTTGCAGACCTCTCTGCCAGCCGCGCCTTCCTGCGCCACACCGGATTTTAGGAGAATGCACATGAAGTCCTTGGACGTGATCACGATTGGCCGCAGTTCGGTTGATTTGTATGGCGATCAGATTGGTGGTCGTTTGGAGGATATGGGGTCGTTTTCGAAGTATATCGGTGGGAGTCCGACGAATATTGCTTGCGGGACGGCACGGTTGGGGTTGCGCTCTGCGGTGATCACCGGGGTGGGTGATGAGCATATGGGGCGGTTCATTGTCGAGCAGCTTTTGCGCGAGGGTTTGGATACGCGGGGGGTGAAGGTGGACCCGGATCGGCTGACGGCGCTGGTGCTGTTGGGGATCCGGGATGAGGACAGCTTTCCGCTGATTTTCTATCGCGAGAATTGCGCGGATATGGGGCTGACCGAGGAGGATATCGACGAGGGGTTCATCGCCGAGGCGCGCAGCCTGCTGGCGACGGGGACGCATCTGTCGCATCCCCGCACCAAGGCGGCGGTGCTGAAGGCGCTGGGCCTGGCGCGGAAGCATGGGGCGCGGACGGCGCTGGATATTGATTACCGCCCAAACCTCTGGGGCGTGGCCGGGCATGGCGAGGGGGAAAGCCGGTTCGTGGAAAGCGCCGAGGTGACGGCAGAGCTGCAAAAGACGCTGCATCTCTTTGATCTGATCGTCGGGACCGAGGAAGAGTTCCACATAGCCGGGGGCAGCACGGATACGATCACGGCGCTGCGCAACGTACGTGAGGTCAGTGATGCCACGCTGGTCTGCAAGCGCGGCGCGGCGGGGGCGGTGGCCTTTGAAGGCGCGGTCCCCGACAGTCTTGACGATGGCCAGACGGGTCCGGGCTTTCCGATCGAGGTCTTCAATGTGCTGGGCGCGGGGGACGGGTTTTTCTCGGGCCTGATGAAGGGCTGGCTGGATGGGGCGGATTGGCCGACGGCGCTGACATATGCCAATGCCTGCGGGGCCTTTGCGGTCAGCCGGCATGGTTGCACCCCGGCCTATCCCTCGCTGACGGAACTGGAATTCTTCCTGAGGCGCGGGGTCACGCGGGCCGATCTGCGCAATGATGCCGAGTTGGAGCAGGTGCATTGGGCTACGAACCGGGCGCGCAATCACAATGGCGGCGACTGGTCCACGATCCGGACCTTTGCCTTTGATCACCGGATGCAGCTGGAGGAGATGCCGGGCTACAGCCGCAAGAAGGGCGGTGCCTTCAAGGAGCTGTGCCTTGAGGCGGCGCTGAAGGTGGCGGATGGCCAGCCGGGTTACGGCATTCTGTGCGATGACCGGATCGGGCGGTCTGCGCTGCAGGCGGCGATGGGCTCTGGCCTGTGGGTCGGGCGGCCGGTGGAGTGGCCGGGGTCGCGGCCCTTGCAGCTGGAGCCGGAACTGGGCGCTGATCTGGGCGGGCTTTCCGAATGGCCGAAGGATCAGGTGGTGAAATGCCTGTGCTTCTGTCATCCCGATGACGATGCCGCGACCTGGGCCGCGCAGGAGCAGACCGTCCTGCGGCTGTTCACGGCGGCGCGCAGGAGCGGGCTGGAGTTTCTGCTGGAGGTGATCCCGTCGAAGGTGGCCCCGGTGGATGACATGACCACCGCGCATCTCATCCAGCGGTTCTACGATCTGGGCGTTTACCCCGATTGGTGGAAGCTGGAGCCGTTTCGCGATGCCGCGGCCTGGCAGAACGCGGTGGATGCGATTGAGCGGAATGATCCGAACACGCGCGGCATCGTTGTTCTGGGGCTGGATGCGCCCGAGGATGAGCTGGCCGAGAGTTTTGCGCTGGCCGCCGCTCAGCCCTTGGTCAGGGGCTTTGCCGTGGGCCGGACGATCTTTGGCGATGCGGCGCGGGGCTGGCTGGAGGGCCGGATCGATGACGAGGCGGCGGTGGCGCAGATGGCCGGGCGGTTCCGGCGGCTTTGCGCGATCTGGGACCGGGCGCGGGCCGATGCGCGGGCGGTTGCGTAAGGGGGAGGGGCGCTGCCCCTCTTGGCCTGCGGCCAATTCACCCCGGGATATTTGGACAAAGAAGAAAGGGCGGCGTGATGAGCGGTGAGACGATCCGGTTGACGGCGGCGCAGGCGATGGTGCGCTGGCTCTCGGTGCAGATGACGGAGGAGGGCGAGCGGTTCATCGAGGGGGTCTGGGCGATCTTCGGGCATGGCAATGTGGCTGGTCTGGGCGAGGCGCTGCACGGGATTGGCGATGGCTTGCCGACCTGGCGCGGGCAGAACGAGCAATCCATGGCCCATGCCGCGATTGCCTATGCCAAGGGGCAGGGGCGGCGGCGGGCACAGGCGGTGACGACCTCGATCGGGCCGGGGGCCACGAATGTGGTGACGGCGGCGGCTTTGGCCCATGTGAACCGGTTGCCCTTGCTGATCGTTGCGGGGGATGTCTTTGCCAACCGGCGGCCCGATCCGGTGCTGCAGCAGGTCGAGGATTGGGGTGATGGCACGGTCAGCGCCAATGACTGTTTCCGCCCCGTTGTGCGCTATTTTGACCGCATCACCCGGCCCGAGCATCTGCTGACCGCGCTGCCCCGCGCCATGCGGGTGATGACCGATCCGGCCGACTGCGGGCCGGTCTGTCTGGCCTTTTGTCAGGATGTGCAGGCCGAGGCTTATGACTGGCCGGTGGCGTTTTTTGAACCGCGTGTGTGGCGTATCCGGCGGCCTGCGCCCGATCCGGAGGAACTCTCTGAGGTGGCGGGGCTGATCCGGGGGGCCGCGCGTCCGGTGATCGTCTGCGGGGGCGGGGTGATCTATTCCGGGGCCGAGGCGGCGCTGGCCGAGTTCGCGACGCGCCACAATATCCCGGTGATCGAGACGCAGGCCGGGAAGTCCTCGCTTTCGCAGGCCCATGCGATGAACTACGGCGCGGCCGGGGTCGATGGTTCGGCGGCGGCGAATATGGTGGCGGGGGCCGCGGACCTTGTGATCGGGATCGGCACGCGGCTGCAGGATTTCACCACCGGTTCGCGGACGCTGTTTGGGGGCGCGAAGCTGGTCAGCCTGAATATCCAGCCCTATGACGCAGCCAAGCATGGCGGGGTCTCTCTGGTGGCGGATGCGAAGGTGGCGCTGGAGGCGCTGACGGCGGAACTGGGCGATCACCGGGCCGAGGCCCCCGATCCGGCGATCCGGGCGGATTGGCTGGCGGCGGTCGATGCGCATTGCGCGGCGCCGAGCGGGAATGATCTGCCGACCGATGCGCAGGTGATCGGGGCGGTGCAGCGCGCGACCGGCGAGGACGCGATTGCGATGTGTGCGGCCGGGACCATGCCCGGCGCGCTGAAGCTGCTGTGGCAGGCCAGCCGACACGGCTATCACATGGAATATGGCTATAGCTGCATGGGCTACGAGGTCGCGGGTGCCATGGGGCTGAAGCTGGCGCGGCCTGAGCGCGAGGTGATCTGCTTTGTCGGCGATGGCAGCTATATGATGATGAACAGCGAGTTGGCGACGGCGGTGATGCGGCGGGTGCCCTTTACCGTCGTGCTGACCGACAACCGGGGCTATGGCTGCATCAACCGGCTGCAGCAGGGCACGGGCGGCGCGGCCTTCAACAACATGTATGTGGACAGCCGGATCGAGGTGCAGCCGCAGATCGATTTTGTCGCCCATGCCGGGTCGATGGGCGCGCATGCGGTCAAGGCGGGCGGCATTGCGGCGCTGGAGGCCGAGATCGCCGCCGCGCGGAGCCGCGATATTCCGACGGTCATTGTCATCGACACCACGGCGGTGCCCGGTCCCGGCGACGGGCTGGCGGGCGCTGGCCATTGGTGGGACGTGGCCGTGCCCGAGGTCGGTAAGACCGAGAAGCTGCGTGCGGCTTATGCCGGTTACCTGCAAAACGCCGCGCGTCAGCGGCTGGTTAATTGAGGTCGATATGATCCTTTACGGCACCAATCCCATCGCCTGGTCCAATGATGACGATCACAGCATCGGTGCGCATCTGTCGCTGGACGATTGCCTGTCCGATTGCCGCGAGATCGGCTTTGACGGGATCGAGAAGGGGCACAAGATGCCCTCGGACGGGGCGGCGCTGAAGGCGACGCTTGGCGGCTACGGGCTGCGCTTCATCGGCGGCTGGCATTCGACGAATATCCTTGCCACGGGATCGACGCCCGAGGTCGAGCGTGCCGCGATGGATGCCCATATCGCCATGTCGAAGGCGGCGGGCAGCGATGTGATCATCATCTGCGAATGCTCGAACACGGTGCATGGCAATGATCAGGTCGCCGCCAATGACAGGCCGGTGCTGAGCGATGCGGAATGGGAGCGCTTCATGGCGGGGATCAATGATCTGGCCGCCCATGCGGCGGGGCAGGGGATGCGCTTTTGCTATCACCACCATGTCGGCACCTGCGTGGAAAGCGCGGATGATATCGACCGCTTCATGGCGGGCGCCGGTCCTGATGTGTATCTGTTGCTGGATACCGGGCATTGCACTTTTGGCGGGGCCGACCCGGCCCGGGTGGCGCGAAAATACATGAGCCGGGTGGGGCATATCCATTGCAAGAATGTCCGGCGTGAGGTGATGGAAGAGGTGCGGGCCGAGGGGTTGTCCTTTATCGAGGGGGTACGGCGCGGGGCCTTTACCGTGCCGGGAGATCGCGAGGGCTGCGTCGATTTTGCCCCGGTGCTGCGGATTGCGGCCGAGGTCGGTTATCACGGTTGGCTGGTGATCGAGGCCGAGCAGGACAGTGCCATCCGCGATCCGCTGCACTATCAGTCCATGGGCCATCGGGCCTTGCGGCAGATGGCTGCGCGTGCGGGTCTGGACCGGCATCTGGCGGTCTGAGGCCGGGGTGGAGGGGCGCTGCCCCTCTTGGCCTGCGGCCAATTCACCCCGGGATATTTGGGCAAAGAAGAAAGGCCGGGTGGTGGACGTCCGGATGGGGATATGTGCAGGGGCCGTCGGGCCGCGTTCAGGAAAGGACAGGGGATGAGTCACCTTCTTCGCAAGGCTTTTGGCACCCGGGGCGAGGTGCATCGGATCACTCCGGCGGATGCCGGGTGGCGCTATGTGGGGTTCGGGCTGCATCGGCTGCGGGCCGGGGACCGGGCCGGGGATGCGACCGGCGATCGCGAGGTGATCCTGGTCATGGTTGAGGGCCGCGCGCGGATCCGGGCCGCCGGGCAGGATTGGGGCGTGTTGGGCGAGCGCATGAATGTCTTCGAGAAGACCCCGCCGCATTGTCTGTATGTTCCGAATAGTCAGGACTGGCAGGCCGAGGCCGAGACGGATTGCGTGATTGCTGTCTGTCATGCGCCCGGTCGCGGCGGCCATCCCGCGCGGCGGATCGGGCCCGAGGGGATCACGCTGACGCAGCGAGGCGAGGGCACGAATGCACGCTTTATCAACAATATCGCCATGGAGGATCAGGATGTCGCCGACAGCCTGCTGGTGACCGAGGTGTTTACCCCTGCCGGGCATTGGTCCAGCTACCCCAGCCATCGCCATGACGAGGATGACTTTCCGCGCATCACCTATCTGGAAGAGACCTATTACCACCGGATCAATCCCGGCAATGGCTGGGCCGTTCAGCGGGTCTATACCGATGACGGATCGCTGGATGAGGTGATGGCGGTCAGGGATGGCGATGTGGTCTGCGTGCCGCGTGGACACCATCCCTGCGGCGCGCCACATGGGTTCGAGCTCTATTACCTGAACGTCATGGCCGGGCCGCGCCGCAACTGGCGCTTCGTTCCCGCACCGGAAGTCGAGCATCTGTTCTGAAAAAGAGGTGCAGCGGAGGCGGCGACCGCTGTCGCGCCAATGATGGCCGGTGACGTTTGGCGTCGCCTCGGGTGAGATCACCTCAGGGCAGATGTTGCGCGGGCCAGATGGGCTGACGGTCGCTGCGATCCTTCTTTGTCCTGCGGGCCGTTCTTTGCCATCGAATGCCGGTTTCGCTTTCCATCCGGCTTATATCCGTGTCTGCTACTGCCTTATTGTACAGTCTTAGTCATGGCCCGGCTGGCCGTGACCCGAAAGGGAGAGGTCTGAAATGGCAGAGGTGACGATTACCAAAGAGGATGGCGCGCTGCGCGGGCGTTATGTGGCCCGGATCGAGGGCGTGGATGCGGAAGGAGAGATCACCTTTACCCATCGGGGGCAGGGGATCATAAGCGCCGATCACACTGGCGTGCCCGATGCGATGTCGGGACAGGGGGTTGCCAGGGCCCTGCTGAATTTCCTGCTGGATGACGCGCGTCAATCCGGGTTCCGCATCATACCGATCTGCCCCTATGTGCGCGGCCAATATGCCCGCCATCCCGAATGGGCCGAACTGTTTACGACCAAACCCGGCGAAGATCCATGAACAGGAGATGACCATGGCCAAGACTGAACCAGAGCCCATCCGCGATCCGAAGTCAGACCGTCTGCTGACGCCGGAAAACTGTGCCATCGTGCTGATCGATTACCAGCCCGAGCAATATCGCACCATCACCTCTTCCACCCGCGAAGAGATTGACCTGAACGTCATTGCCCTGTGCAAGCTGGCCAAGGCCTATGACATTCCGGTCATCGTCTCGACCGTGGGTGTGGATATGGGCGTGAATACCGGCACGGCGGAAGAGATCATGGCGGAATTGCCCGGCGTGAAAGAGATCGACCGCAGCGGTGTGAATGCCTGGGAAGATGAAGAGTTTCGCGATGCCGTCGCGGCCACCGGGCGCAAGAATATCGTCATGGCCGGGCTGTGGACCGAGGTTTGCCTGACATTCCCGACGCTGGACATGCAGGCCGAGGGCTATCATGTCTATCCGGTTGCCGATGCTGTGGGCGGGATTTCCCCCGTCGCGCATGATCGCGCCATCGAGCGGATGCAGGCTGCGGGCGCCACGCCCATCACCGCGATCCAGTTCGGGTCCGAACTGATGCGCAACTGGGCGCGCGACAGCTCTCAGCGGTTCCGCGAAGTGCTGCAATGGTATTTCCCCAAGCGCTTTGCCCTGCTGAAAGAGGGCAAGATCTGAAGAAGGAAGGGCGCGATGACCTCGCGCCCTTTTGCCGTCGTCGGTGTCAGGCCAGCAGGGCGCGGGCCTGTTCGGGGTCCAGCGCCTCGGGGCGGTCGCAGCTTGTGGTGATCTGCACGAACGCGCCGCTGTCGCCGGATTTCAGGATCGCGGTCATCACATCCACCACATGCAGGGCAAAGCTGTTATTGCAGCGATGCGGGCGATCTTCGACAATGGCCAGCGCCATATCGGCCAGCCCGGCGGCGCGATAATTGGCGTGGCCATTGTCGTTTTCCTGCATGAAGGGGTGATCCCAGTCCAGTCCGATGGTGGTAAAGCTGCCCTTGCGGGTCATCCGCAGCTCGCCGCCGAAGAAATTCGGGTCCGGGATGTAAAGCGTGCCGTCACGGCCATAAAGCTCGATATTGTTGTGGTCGTGATGCCAGACGTCCCAGCTGGTGATATAGGCGATCTGCGCGCCCGAGGCGAATTGCAGGATGGCGTGGAAGGTGGTCGGCGTATCGACCGGAATTTCCTCGCCAAAGCGCGGTTGCGACGTGATCGTCCGGGTCGGGCTGGCCATGCCGCTGGTCGCGGCGACACGCGTGACCGGGCCCAGCAGTTGCACCATTTCCGAGATGTAATACGGACCCAGATCCAGCACCGGGCCGCCGCCCGGCTGAAAGAAGAAATCCGGGTTCGGATGCCACATCTCCATCCCCGGGCTTTGCACGAAACAGGTGCCCGAGGTGATCTTGCCGACGACACCATCGTCGATCAGCCGCCGCGCAAGCTGATGGCTTCCGCCCAGAAAGGTATCCGGCGCCGATCCGATGCGCAGGCCCTTTTCCGCCGCGATCCGGTCCAGATCCTGACCCTCTTCCAGCGTCAGGACGAAGGGCTTTTCGGAATAGACATGCTTGCCCGCCAGCAGGATCTTTTTCGAGACCTCGTAATGCGCGGCGGGAATGGTCAGGTTGACCACGATGTCGATATCCCCGGCCGCCAGAAGGCTGTCCACCGTTTCGGCCCGGATGCCGAATTCCTTGGCGCGGGCCTTTGCGGCCTCGGCATTCAGGTCGGCCACGGCGCGCATCTGGATCCCGCGAAACAGCGGTGCAAGGCGCAGATAGGCGGCTGAGATATTGCCGGCGCCAATGACGCCGATCCCCAAAGTCTTGCTCATTCTTGCGGTTCCTTGTCAGAAGCTGCGGATGCTGGCGATGCTTTGACGCGCAAAGCGGTCGATATCCGAGGGGTTGTCATGCTCGGCCACGTAAAGCTCGCAGTTCGCGTCGCGCAGGGCGGCCATGATCTTGGCCCAGGGCATCGTGCCATGGCCGACATCGGCCCAGCCGTCCTGATCGGTATTGTCGCCATCGGGCGCGATATCCTTGACATGGGCGGCGGTGATCCGGTCGCCATGCCGGGCGATCCAACCCATCGGATCGGCGCCACCCCGGGTGATCCAGGCGATATCGGCCTCCCAGTCGATCTGCGGCGCGGTGTCCAGGATGATCTGCATCGGGATGCTGCCATCGGGCAGCGGCTCGAACTCGAAATCATGGTTGTGCCAGCCAAAGGGATAGCCCTCTGCGCGCAGTTGCGCACCGATGGCGGCCAGCCGTTCGGCAAAAGCGGTCCAGCCTGCCGCATCCCGGGGACGCTGATCGGGCATCAGATAGGGGCAATAGATGCGTGTGATGCCCAGCGTTTTGGCAATATCCAGCGCGGCGGGCAGATCGTTTTCCAGCATCTCCACCGAGAAATGTCCCGATGGCATCGAAAGCCCCGCCTGATCCAGCGCCGCCCGGAACGCCGCCGGGTCGTCATAGACGCCGCCGAAGCCTTCGACCTGCGTATAGCCCAGATCTGCCAGCTTGCGCAGCACATCCGGCCAGGGGGTGAAATTGCGCGCCGAATAAAGCTGGAAGGAAATATCCATGATGTCATTCCTTTAAAGTGAAGTTTCAAAGATCTGGGCTTACAGCCGTTCTTCGCTGTCCCGGTCGAAGATCGAGGCCCGTGCGGGGTTGAAGCCGATCTGCAATTCCTCGCCCGGGGCGGGCTTGATCCGGCCGTCCATGCGCACCCAGATCAGGCGCTGTCCCACCCTGAGGCGCACCAGCGTGTCCGAGCCCAGCGGCTCGACCAGTTCGGCCTGTCCGGTCATGCGGACGGCGCGGCCTTCGGCCTCGGCTCCGGTGCGGATATGTTCGGGCCGGATGCCGAACCATGCGGGCCCGTGGCGGCGGGCATTGGCGAAGTCATAGCCATCCACGGTGAAGGTCACATCGCCCGCGTTGAAGCCGCTGTCATCCAGATGGCCGTCAAAGAAATTCATCGCCGGAGAGCCGATGAATTCCGCGACATATTTGTTGACCGGGCGCGAATAGATCTCATCCGGAGTGCCCAGTTGCAGGATCAGCCCGCCGCGCATGATGGCGATGCGGTCGGCCAAGGTCATCGCCTCGATCTGGTCATGGGTGACATAGATCATGGTATTGTCCAGCTTCTGGTGAAGCTGCTTGATCTCGACCCGCAGATCGGCGCGCAGCTTGGCATCCAGATTGGACAGCGGCTCGTCGAACAGGAACACATCCACATCGCGCACCAGCGCCCGGCCAATGGCCACGCGCTGACGCTGCCCGCCCGACAGGGCGGCGGGCTTGCGCTTCAGCAGCGGCTCGATCTGCAGGATGCTGGCGGCGCGGGCGACGCGCTTTTCGATATCGGCCCTGGGGACGCCTGCGTTTTTCAGCCCGAAGGTCAGGTTCCCCTCGACCGTCATCTGCGGATAAAGCGCATAGCTTTGAAAGACCATGCCGATGCCGCGCTTGCTGGGCTCTTCCCATGTCACATTGCGCCCGCCGATGAAGATCTGGCCGTCGGTGACCTCCAGAAGCCCGGCGATGCAGTTCAGCAGCGTGGATTTTCCGCAGCCCGACGATCCCAGCAGGACCAGAAATTCGCCCTGACCGATATCCAGGTTCAGGTCTTTCAGCACATTCACCGCACCGAAGCTGAGGTCCAGATTGCGGATCGAGATACTTGGTTCCATAGTCATGTTGCCCCCTCAGCCCTTGACCGCGCCGGCCGCGATGCCGCGCACGAACAGCTTGCCCGAGATGAAATAGATGATCAGCGGCACCAGCCCGGTCAGCAGCGTGGCGGCCATGTTGACGTTGTATTCCTTGACGCCCTGAACCGAGTTGACGATGTTGTTCAGCTGCACCGTCATCGGGTAGTTTTCGGGCCGGGTATAGACGACGCCGAACAGGAAATCGTTCCAGATGCCCGTGATCTGCAGGATCATCGCGACCACGAAGATCGGCAGCGACATGGGCAGCATGATGCGGAAATAGATGCCCCAGAAACCTGCCCCATCGACCCGTGCCGCCTTGAACAATTCCTCGGGGACCGAGGTGAAGTAATTGCGAAACAGCAGCGTCAGGATCGGCATGCCAAAGATCGTATGCACGATGACCAGCCCGGTCAGCGACCCGTAAAGCCCCGCTTCGCGCAGCAGGATCACGATGGGGTACAGCATCACCTGATAGGGGATGAAGGCGCCGATGATCAGGATGGTAAAGAAGATATCCGCGCCCTTGAACTTCCAGTTCGCCAGCGCGTAGCCGTTGATCGAGGCGATGGCGATCGACAGCAGGACCGAGGGCACCGTGATCCTGATCGAATTGCCAAATCCGCGCGACAACCCGTCGCAATTCAGCCCGGTGCAGGCCTCGGCCCAGGCTTTCTTCCACGGTTCGAAGGTGATCTCCATCGGCGGGGCGAAGATATTGCCCATGCGGATTTCCGGCATCCCCTTCAGCGAGGTCACCACCATCACGTAAAGCGGCAGCAGGTAATACAGCGCCACCAGGATCAGCGTGCCGTAGATCATGATATTGCGCCCCGACAGCGCCCGGTTGGGGCGGGGGCCGCGCGGGCCGTCGGTCATGCGGGACGCGGGATGGGACAGATCAGCCACGGCGCTTTCCTCCGAATTCCAGATAGGCCCAGGGGATGATGATGATGATCACGCTCAGCAGCATCATGGTCGAGGCCGCCAGCCCCTGTCCCAGATTCTGCGCCCGGAACATCATGTCATAGACGTATTTTGCGGGCACCTCGGTCGAGATGCCGGGCCCGCCGCCGGTCTGCGCCACGACCAGATCATACAGCTTGACGATGCCTGCCGTGATGATGACCAGCGTGGTGATGAAAACAGGGCGCATCATCGGGATGACGATGAAAAGATAGGTTTTCCACATCGGGATCCCGTCAACCCGCGCGGCTTTCCAGATATCCTCGTCAATGCCGCGCAATCCGGCCAGCATCAGACACATGACCAGCCCGGTGCCCTGCCACAGACCGGCGATCAGGATGCCATAGATCGCGATATCGGCATTATAGAGCGGGTCGAAGGTGAAGCTGTCGAATCCCAGGGCGCGGATCACGCTTTGCACGCCGAAATCGGGATTCAGCAGCCATTGCCAGACCAGTCCGGTGACAATGAAGGACAGCGCAAAGGGATAGAGGAAGATCGTGCGAAAGGCGTCCTCGAACCGGATCTTCTGATCCATCAGCGCCGCCAGCACAAAGCCGATCACAAGGCTGAAGATCAGCGACAGAACGCCATAGATCGCCAGATTCTCGATCGAGACGACCCATCTTTCGGTGCCCCACAGCCGGTCATATTGGCTGAACCCCACCCATCTTTCGCGGGGCAGCATCTTGGAGTCGGTGAAAGAGTAGACAATCGTCCACAGGCTGCCGCCAAGAAAGACGACCATCGCTGTCAGAACCATGGGAATGGCGGCGACCTTGGCGCTGAGATTCTGAAACAGACGTGAGGGACGATGAGACATGCGTCATCCTCGGACAGGTTGGCCATTGCGCGGGGCAACGGACGGGACGTGTTGCGTGGTTGGGCTGCCGGTCAGGGTGACGGCAGCCCGATGCAGGCGATCAAGAGGCGTCGCCGATGATCTGGGCGAAACGGGCCTGCGCATCCTCGGCCGACAGGCTCATGTCGCTGAAGAACTGGTTATGCAGGTCTTCCAGCTGCGTATTGGTGTCGGGGGTGATGAGGGCATCCGTGCCCGGGACGATATTGCCCGCGCCGATGATTTCCAGCCCCTTCTTCATGCAGTCATTTGCGGCGGCCAGGTCGATGTCCTTGCGCACCGGAACCGAGCCTTTCTTGAGGTTGAAGGCCACCTGCGCCTCGGGCGAGAACATGACCGAGGCCAACTCGCCCTGGGCTTCCGATTTCGCATCATCCGACAGTTTCGGGAAATAGAAGGCATCGCCATTGGCCGACAGATACTGGCCCACGCCCAGTCCTGCCAGGCAGGTGTAATCCTTGCCCGCGACCTGCCCGGCGACCTGGAATTCGCCCTGTGCCCAGTCACCCATGATCTGCCCGCCGGCCTGACCGGTGATGACCATGTTTGTGGCCTGGTTCCAGTCCTGCACATTGGAATTTGCCGCCATCTTGCGCGCGGCATCGGCGGCGGCCCAGACCTTGGCCATTTCCGGCCCGGCAGCCGTCTCTGCGTCGTGATCCTGGAACACCTTCATGTAAATGTCGGGACCGGCAAGCGACAGCACCATGCTGTTGAACGCGCCGCCCGATTGCCAGCCCTGCTTGCCCATGGCCAGCGGCACCTTGCCCGCCGCTTCCAGCGCGGGCGCTGCGGCGACGAATTCATCCCAATTGGTCGGCACGGGCACGCCCGCATCCTCGAAGGCCTTGTTCGACAGCCACAGCCATTGCCAGGAATGGATATTGACAGGCACGCAATAAAGCTCGCCGTCCAGCGTGCAGTTTTCCAGCAGGAAGGGCGCGGTGATCACATCCGCCCAGCCCTCGGCTTCGGCCAGTTCGGTCAGCGAGCGCATCATCCCCGCATCCACCAGTTCTTCGGCCTGCCGACCGTGGTTGAACTGCGTCGCGGCCATGGGATCGCCGCCGGTGATGCGGCTGATCATGATCGGGCGCGCGGTGGACCCTGATCCGGCGATGGCGCCGTCGATCCACTTGTTGCCGGTCGCGTCGAAGGCCTTGGCGAATTCCGCCACCGCCGCCGCTTCCCCGCCCGAGGTCCACCAATGCGTCACCTCCAGCTCTTCGGCCCAGGCGCTGCCGCCCAGACAGATCGCGGCACTTGCGGCCAGCATCATCCGTGTCTTGGTCATATGTCTTTCCCCTCCCTTGGGGCGATGGGGCGCCCCTTGCGATATGCGATCTCCTCAAATCGCATCTGATTGCGTCATGGCGCACCCTTTTTCCCATCAGGAGGGTTTGCCAATGAAAACCATTACATGCATCTTTGAAGCGATGGGATTACTTGTCAAGCGGCTTGCTTTGCGAGGCGAGGGTTGGCGATGTAAGGTTCTGTATTCGCCAGAAAAAGATTGATCTTTCGCGTCGTTTCCCGCGCATATCGCTGCGTCACCCCTCGAATCATGCGCCGGATCGCTGGTCCTGCGCGATCCGGCGGTGTCTGCCTGACGTCCCGGCAGGCTGGCGGATGGGCTGGCTTCTGGGCTATATCTTGATGAACGCGCCACACGGCCCATGCGCCGCCCCAACAGGAGAGTATCATGTCGCTTCCCAAGCCGGGTCCGATGAGCCTTGTTCCCTTTGTCAGTGTCGAGGGCATGATGCAGTTGATCGTGCAGCAGGGCGTGGAAAAGATGCTGGTCGAGCTGGCCGGATATATCGAAGAGGATTTCCGCCGGTGGGAGCAGTTCGACAAGACCCCCCGCATCGCCGCGCATTCGCCCGAGGGCGTGATCGAGCTGATGCCGACCTCGGACGGGCGCAGCTATGGCTTCAAATATGTGAATGGGCATCCGAAGAATTTCCGCTCGGGCCGGCAGACGGTGACGGCCTTTGGCGTGCTGTCGGATGTGGAAACCGGCTATCCGGTGCTGATCACCGAGATGACCCTGCTGACGGCGCTGCGCACGGCGGCCACATCGGCGCTGGTGGCGAAATATCTGATGCCCGAAGGGGCCAAGACGATGGCCATGATCGGCAATGGCGCGCAGTCGGAATTCCAGTGCCTGGCCTTCAAGGCGATCTGCGGGATCGAAAATGTCCGCCTGTATGACATCGACCCGAACGCCACCGAAAAGGCGGTGCGTAACCTGCAGGGCAAGGGCCTGAATGTCGTTGCCTGCAAAAGCGGGGAAGAGGCGATGGAGGGCGCGGAAATCATCACCACCTGCACCGCCGACAAGCAATTCGCCACCATCCTGACCGACAACATGGTCGGCGCGGGCGTCCATATCAACGCCATTGGCGGTGACTGCCCCGGCAAGACCGAATTGCACCGCGACATCCTGACCCGCTCGGACATCTTCGTGGAATATCCGCCCCAGACCCGGATCGAGGGTGAGATTCAGCAATTGCCCGAAGATCACCCCGTCACCGAATTCTGGCAGGTGGTGACCGGCGCGACCAAGGGCCGCACCAGCGCGCGTCAGATCACCCTGTTCGATTCCGTGGGCTTCGCGACCGAGGATTTCAGCGCCCTGCGCTATATCAACGAGTTGGTCCGTCAAAGCGACAGCTTCCAGAAGCTGGACCTGCTGGCCGATCCCGACGATCCCCGCGACCTGTTCGGCATGATCGAGCGCTTTGGCAAAAGCATGGACGCCGCCTGAGACATTTTAACTCATGTCCGCTATGCTCGGCCTCTGATTTACGTCCGCGCGATAGTGATATTCGATTTGACCAAGGGGCTTGCCGATCATGACAGAGGTTCGGAACGTGAAGACCGCCGCGCGACTGGGCGCGATGAACCGCTGTCCGAAATGCGGCAAGGGGCGGATGTTCGACGGCTATCTGCAGGTCGTCAGCAAATGCGACAGCTGTGGCGAGCCTTTGGGCGAATATCCTGCGGCGGATGGCCCGGCCTTTTTCACCATCACCATCGTCATGCTGCTGCTGATCCCGATCATTGGATTCGGATGGGTGCTGTTCCGCCCCGATCCTGTCACCCTGTCGCTGGTCATCGGGGTGCTGATCACCGTGCTGACGCTGGCGCTGCTGCGCTATGTGAAGGGCGCCTTTGTCGGCTATCTCTGGGCCAATCACGAAAAGGATCGCGGGGCCTGACCCCACGTCATTCCGAATTTCGAACGACCCTGCCTTGATCCGCTAGACGACCGGTCTATTTTTGTCGCTATGATGCAGACAGAACTGACACCCAAGGCCCAGGCGACACGGCAGCATATCCTGGATACGGGCTATGCGCTGGTGTTGAACAAGGGCTTTGCCGGTCTGGGCTTGCAGGAAATCCTGCGCAGCTCTGGCGTGCCGAAGGGCTCTTTCTACCACTATTTCCCGTCGAAAGAGGCATTCGGGGCGGCACTTCTGACCGATTACGTGGCGCGCTATGCGGACCGGCTGAATGTCCTGCTGGACCGGCCCGGAACGGCGCGCGACCGCCTGATGCGCTATTGGCAGGCCTGGATCGCCGACCCGGATGACCCGGCGGCTGCGGGCTGGGCCGAAGGCTGTCTGGTGGTCAAGCTTGCCGCCGAGGTTGCCGATCTGTCCGAAGACATGCGGCTGGTGCTGACCCATGCGACCGACAGGCTGGTCGCGCGGATCGCGGCGCTGATCACCCAGGGCCGTGCCGATGGTTCGCTGCCCGCAGGGGCCGAGGCCGGGGCGCTGGCGCAATGTCTGTATCAGATGTGGCTGGGGGCGGCGCTGCTGTCCAAACTGACCCGCACGGATCAACCGATGCGGCGGGCGGTGGTGGCCACGGAACACCTGCTGGCCTGCGAGGTTGGCGATATGCCCGAAAGGAATAGTCGATGAAGATTTTCTACAAGACCCGTGCCACCGCGACCGGAGGCCGCTCGGGCCGTACGGAACTGGATGACGGCTCGCTGGGCTTCGACCTGGCGCAGCCCGGCACTGACAAGAGCGGCACCAATCCCGAACAGCTTTTCGCGCTCGGCTATGCCGCCTGTTTCGACAGCGCCCTGTCGCTGGTGGCCCAGCAGATGAAGCTGGACACAACCAGCAAGACCTCGGTCGAGGTCGGGATCGGTCAGCGTGCCGAGGGCGGCTATGCGCTGGATATCGACATCCATGTCGAGACCAGCGGCATCAGCCGGGACGAGGCACAGAAGCTGATCGAGGCCACGCATCAGGTCTGCCCCTATTCCAATGCCACCCGCGGCAATGTCGATGTGCGCCTGCACGTCACCGCCGCCTGAATGCCGGAGATGAACATGCGCAGCGCAATGCATCACAAATTCGGTGAACCGGCCCATGTCCTTGCGATGGAAGAGGCCCCCATTCCCGAACCGGGTCCCGGCAAGGTGCGGATCAGAACGATCCTGTCGCCGATCCACAATCACGATATCTGGACCGTCCGCGGCAGCTATGGCTACAAGCCGGAACTGCCCGCCATTGGCGGCAGTGAAGGGGTCGGCATCATCGACGCGCTTGGCCCCGATGTGACGGGCTTTCAGGTCGGCCAGCGGGTGGCGACGGCCAGCGTCCACGGCTCCTGGGCGGAATATTTCATTGCCCCTGCGGGCGGGCTGTTGCCGGTGCCGGACGCGATTTCGGACGAATCTGCCGCGCAGCTGATCGCGATGCCCTTCAGCGCCATCTGCCTGCTGGATTTCCTGAATGTCCAATCCGGGGATTGGGTGATCCAGAATGCGGCCAACGGTGCCGTGGGCAAGATGCTGTTCACGCTGGCCAAGTCGCGCGGCGTCAATGTCATCGGGCTGGTCCGCCGCGATGCGGGTGTCGAAGAGATGTCGCAGCTAGGCATCGACAATGTCGTCTCGACCGCAAGCGAGGGCTGGAAGGATCGCGTGCGTCAGATCACCGGCGACGCCCCGATCCGCGCGGCGGTGGATTCCATCGGCGGTCAGGCCAGCGGCGATCTGGTCGGGCTGCTGGGGGAAAACGGCCTTCTGGTCAGCTTTGGCAGCATGGAGGGCGCGCCGATGCAGATCCCTTCGGGCGATCTGATCTTCAAGCAGGCGACCGTGAAGGGGTTCTGGGGCAGCACCGTCATTGCGCAAATGGCGCCCGAGAAGCGGGTGGCGCTGCTGACAGAGATCGTGACCCTTGTGGCCAATGGCACGCTGAACCTGCCGGTCGAGGGCGTCTTTGGTCTGGATCAGGTCGCCGATGCCATGCGCGCCTCTCTGACGCCGGGCAAGGCGGGCAAGGTTCTGTTGCGCCCGTAATGGCATGGGCTGCGGCCAGCGCCGCAGCCCTGTTCCGAATGTGGATCCGCGCTGGCATTCAGCAAGCCGGCGCCACACGGATGGCGTTTTCCTACAGCGCCTTGGCCAGACGCAGCGCGTCATAGATCGCGGCATGGGTATTTCTTGCAGAGACCGCATCGCCGATCCGGAAAAGCTGAAAGGCGCCGTCGCGATTTCCGATCAGGCGCTGCGGATCGCCCCGGATCAGCGCCTCGTAATCGACCTCTCCCAGATTGGTCGAGGCCGGGCGCAGATCGAAATAGAGGTCATCCAGCGGCCGCGTCCCCTGATTGAGCACCACCTGATCGACCGTCCGTTCCTGCGTCATGTCGCCGTAATCGCTGCCCAGCGTCGCGATCAACCGATTGCCCTCGCGCCGCACCGCGTCCAGACGCCAGGTCACGGTAAAGCGGCAGTCGCGTCGTTGCAGTTCCCGCATGGCCGGGGTCAGCGACATTGCCATGACCTCGGGCGCGAAACTGCGGTCGCGGGTGACGATCTCCACCCTCGCACCGGTGGCGGCGATCTTCTCGGCGGCCTGCAGCGCCACGTAATCGCCCGCATCGTCATAGATCAGGACATCGGCACCCGGCCGCACATCGCCTGACAGGATATCCCACCCGGTGACGGCCAGATCGTGGCCCGTGGCCAGACCATCGGTCGCAGGCAGCCCGCCCGTCGCGACGATCACCGCATCCGGCGCTTCGGCCTGCACGGTGTCGGGCTCGGCCAGGCTGTTGAAGTGGAACCGCACGCCCATGCGCTGACATTCATCAAGGCGCCACTGGATCAGCTGATACATATCCTGGCGGCGCGGCGTCCGGGCGGTCAGTCGGACCTGACCGCCGGGTTCAGAGGCGGCCTCGTGCAGGATCACCTCATGGCCGCGTTCGGCACAGACGCGCGCGGCTTCAAGCCCCGCCGGACCTGCCCCCACGATCACGATTCGTCGCGGGGTGTCAGTCCGGGGGATGATATGCGGCTGCTCAAGCTCTCGTCCCGTGGCGGGGTTGTGCAGGCACAGCGCCATGCCGCCCTGATAGATGCGGTCCAGACAGTAATTCGCGCCGACGCAGGGGCGGATGCGGTCTTCCTCGCCGCGCAGGATCTTGGCGACGATATGGGGATCGGCAATATGGGCGCGGGTCATGCCGACCATGTCCAGCTTGCCGCTGGCAATGGCATGGCGCGCGGTCGCGACATCCTGGATCTTGGCGGCGTGGAAGGTGGGAAAACGGGTCGCGGCGCGGATCTCTCCGGCGAAATCCAGATGCGGGGCGCTGCGCATGCCCTGCACCGGGATCACGTCGGTCAGCCCGGCATCGGTGTCGATATGGCCGCGAATGATATTCAGGAAATCGACCAGACCGCTATCCTTCAGGCGGCCAGAGATCTGCAAGCCGTCCTCTCGCGTCAATCCACCGGGCAGAACCTCGTCGCCGGTATAGCGGATGCCCACAATGAAATCCGGCCCGACGCGGTCGCGGATCGCCCGCAGGGTGTCGAAGGTAAAGCGCAGGCGATTGTCCAGCGATCCGCCATAGGGCCCCTCAAGATCATTGGTCAGCGGCGACCAGAACTGATCCATCAGATGGCCGTAAGCCTCGATCTCGATCCCGTCCAGCCCGGCCGCCTGCATGCGTTCCGCCGCATCGGCGTAATCGGTGATGATCCGGGCAATGTCCCAGTCCTCGACCCGCTTGGGAAAGGCGCGATGCGCCGGTTCGCGGGCATGGCTGGCCGAGACGACCGGCAGCCAGTCCCCCTTGTCCCAGCGGGTGCGCCGGCCCAGATGGGTCAGCTGGATCATCACCGCGCAGCCGTGATCGTGGCATTCATCCGTCAGGCGCTTCATCCAGCCGACGACCTCATCCTGCCAAGCCAGGATATTGTTGAAGACCGGCGGGCTGTCGCGAGAGACCGAGGCCGATCCTGCCGTCATGGTCAGCGCAATCCCCGCCCGCGCCCGTTCCACGTGATAGGCGCGATAGCGATCCTTGGGCATGCCGTCTTCGGGATAGGCGGGTTCATGGCTGGTCAGCATCAGCCGGTTCTTCAGCCGCAGATGTTTCAGCTGATATGGCTGCAGAAGAGGATCATTCGACATCACAACCTCCTGTTGGCTTCCCGTCAGCAGGGCAGAAATGTTCAGTTATGTCAAGTTTAGGTTCACCAATGTCGATTTATATTGAGGCGTCGTGTGCGCGCGGTTAGGCTGTGGCCATGCAGATGGCTGATCGCGACGAGAAAGAGACGGGCTGGCGCGGATCGCGTCACCTTTGGCTGGAGGCGGCCCGCGCCGCGCTGCTGGAGGGCGGGATTGATGCGGTCAAGATCCAGCCATTGGCGACGCGGCTGAACCTGTCGCGCACCAGCTTCTATTGGTTCTTCAAGGATCGGGCCGCGATTCTGGACGCGCTGCTGGCCGATTGGGACGCGACCAATACCGGGGCGCTGACCCAGGCCTGCGCCGCCTATGCCGAGACTTTGCCCGAGGCGATCCTGAACCTGCTGAGCGTCTTTTTGCGGGACGAAGATTTCGATCCCCGCCTTGATTTCGCCATTCGCGGCTGGGCGCTGCAATCCGATGCGGTGATGGCGCGGGTCGCGGCGGCGGATGCGCAACGGCTGGACGCCATCAGGCAGATGTTCCTGCGTTTCGATCTTGATCCGGACGAGGCGGATGTGCGCGCGCGGACCGTCTATCTGGTCCAGATCGGCTATATCTCGATGCAGGTACAGGAAACGCTGCCGGTGCGGATGGCGCGGATCCCGGCCTATGTGAAAACCTATACCGGGCAGGTGCCAAGCGCGCGGGATCTGGCGCGGTTTCACGCGCGGCATGGGGTCAATGATGTGGAGGGGAAGGAATGAGTGATATCGGACAGGACAGGGTCGCGCTGATTGGCGCTTCGGGATGGCTGGGTCGCGCCTTCGGGCCCGCGATGCTGCGACAGGGCGTTGTCGCGCCGGGCCATCTGATCGCGGCCAATCGGTCAGGCGCGCATCCGGCCTATGACGATTGGCCGGATCTGGAGTGGAGCACCGATCCGGCTGTAGCGGCGGGCAGGGCGGATATCGTGATCCTGTCGGTCCTGCCGCAGGATTTCCGGCAGATGGCGCTGGATTGCCGGGACCGGCTGGTGCTGTCCTTCATGGCCGGTGTGTCCTGCGCCGAAATCGCCGACAGCACGGGCGCAGAGCGGATCGTCAGGGCGCTGCCCAATGCGGCGGCGGGGATCGGTCGGTCCTATTCGCCCTGGTTTCCTACCCCGGACGTCACGGCGCGCGACCGGGACATTGTCGCCGCGATCCTGTCATCGGTGGGTGATGCGGATGCCTTGCCACGGGAAGAGGATCTGGCAGCGGCTACGATCCTGTCGGGTGCCGGTCCGGCCTATGCCGCGCTGCTGGCCGATGCGCTGTTGCAGGCGGCACGCGATCACGGTCTGCCAGAAGACATTGCGCGAAAATCGGTCGAGGCGATGATCTGCGACGCGCCCGCCATGATGGCGGGGCAGATCGAGGGCGCCACGCAGCTTGTCGCGGATTACATCGATTACGGCGGCACCACCGCCGCGGCGCTGTCGGCGGCGCAGGATGCCGGATTTCAGGACGCGGTTCGCGCCGCCGTGACGGCCGGGATCGACCGGGTCAACGCCATGTCGCGCGAATAGCCGGGCCGGGCTGGGTCGGAGCGGGCGAGCGCCTATTCCGATGCCGGTTCCGCCTCACGCGAGATCAGGATCTTGTCGATGCGGCGGCCATCCATATCCACGACCTCGACCCGCCAGTTGCCGATGGTGAAGACCGATCCCAGCTCGGGCAGGATGCCCGCATGTTCCAGCACCAGACCGGCGACGGATTCATAGCCGCGATCCTCTGGCAGGTTCAGCCCGATCATGTCCGCAAATTCATCGGCAGGCATCCAGCCTGCGACCAGCATGCTGCCATCTTCGCGGGTAACGGCCTTTGGCTCGTCATCGCCGGGTTCCGGGAAATCGCCCGCAATCGCCTCCAGCACGTCCATCGAGGTCACCACCCCCTCGAAATGGCCATATTCGTCAAAGACCAGCAGCATCCGGGATGGCGTGGTCTTCAACTGTTCGATCACGTTCAGCGCGGGCAGCCCCTCGCGGATCACCGGCACCGGCTGCACCAGATCGCGAAGATCGGGCGTGTCCTCATCCGTGTGACCCAGCAGGTCCTGGCTGGTCAGGATGCCGATGATCTCATCATCCGATCCGTCGCGCACCAGAAGGCGCGAGCGGTCGAATTTCTTGAAATCCTCGGCCACCGCAGACAGCGAGGCCCCGACATCGACCGTCTCGACCTCATGGCGCGGCGTCATCAGCCCGCGCGCCGTGCGGTCGGCGATGCGCATCACGCCCGCAATCATGTCCCGCTCGGCATCCTCGATCACGCCGGCCAGACGGGCCTCGGAAATGACGACCTTGATTTCCTCATCGGTGATCGAACGGTCGGTTTCCCCCGATTGCCCCAGCAGGCGCAGTACCGCCTTGCCCGACTTGTCCAGCACCCAGACGATCGGCGCCGCGATGCGAGAGATCCACAGGATGATCGGCGCCACCCGCGCAGCCACACCTTCGGGTGACCGCAGCGCGATCTGTTTCGGGACCAGTTCACCGATGATCAGCGACAGATAGGTGATCACCACAACCACGCCGCCGACGGCCAGGGTCTGGGCCATCGTGGCCGACATCCCCGCATCGATCAGCGCGGCGGCCACCCGGTTGCCCAGTGTCGCGCCCGAAAATGCGCCCGACAGCACGCCCACCATGGTGATGCCGATCTGGACGCTGGACAGAAAGCGCCCCGGCTCTGCCCCCAGTTCCAAGGCGATCTGTGCGCCCCGATTGCCCTGTTCCGCCATCACCTTCAGCCGCGCCGGGCGGGCCGAGACGATGGCCAGTTCGGACATCGCCAGAAGGCCATTGAACATGGTCAGAAGAAGGACAATTGCAATTTCTAGGATCATGGCTCGAAGGTTGGATAAGGGGACATAAAGAAAGCTTTCAGGCCGTGCATATCAGCTAAATGCCTGAGTAAGAAGGTATGCTGTGCTTTTGACAAGAACCACCAGCACCCCCCAGACAAGGATGATCGAGGCTATGCCCACGCAAAGCCCGGCGATGATCCACGCACCGTCGCGTTCGACCATGCCGATGGCGATGATGCTGATGGCCAGCGCGGGCAGCATGTTGCCCAGGGGGATGGGCAGCGCGACCAGCAGCGCCAGAAAGGCACAAAAACCGCCAAGAAGGCGTTCCGCAGACCGCGTGGTCAGCGGCAACAGCCGGGGCCTGAGATAGCGTTCGGCACGTTGCAGGATCGGTCCCATCCGGCCCAGAAGGGCCACGAAATCGTCGCGCGCCAGCGACCGGTCGCGGATGAATTTCGGCAGCCACGGCGTCCGGCCAAGCGCCATCTGGATGCACAGATACAGCAGCGGCAGGCCCAATATGGCCGAGGTGCCTGGCGGGGCTGGCAGCGCATTGGGCAGCGCGAACAGAAGGATCAGCGCGCCCGAGGCCCGCAAGCGTGTCTCTTCCATCAGGTCAGAGACAGAGATCCGTTCGCGGCTGTCATCTGCGGCAATCTCGGCCAGCACTTCGGACAGTTTCTTGCGGCGTCTGGGGCCGTCGGGTGATGGCTGACTTCGGTCCTCTTCGGCGCCGCTTTCGTCAGGCTTGTCCTGATCGGACCCCGTGGGCGGGGCCGTCCCGGCCTGGCAATCTTTGTCCTGCATCGTCGCGTACTGACTCGTGAATAACCCGGCAGGTAACGCTGCCGGGTCCAGTTTGGTTCATGCGATCCCCGCAAACAAGCCGGTGGATCGATTTTTCGACGTTTGCACGCTTATCCGCGATTTTTGGCGCCGTTTTTGCCGCTCTGCGCGGGCTGATCGCTGCCGCTTGTCTTCCACAGCGAAAACAGCACGCCCGCAGCCAGGATCGCGAAGGTGATGCCCAGCGACCATGCCGGCGGGAACTTCTCCCAGCCCATCGCATCGGCGATGAAGATCTTCGAGCCGATAAAGACCAGCAGCAGCGACAGCGCATATTTCAGATAGGCGAAACGATGCAGGATCGCTGACAGCGCGAAATACAGCGCGCGCAGGCCCAGAATGGCAAAGATATTCGAGGTATAGACGATATAGGGATCGGTGGTGATCGTGAAGACGGCGGGGACCGAATCCACGGCAAAGACGATATCGGCGATCTCGATCAGGACCAGCGCCAGCAGAAGCGGGGTGGCATAGCGGGCGATCTTGCCGGTCTTGGGATCGGGTTGCTTCACGATAAAGGCATTGCCGTGCAGCTCGTCCGTGACGCGAAACCGCCTGCGTAGGAATTTCAGCACCCGGTTATCGGCCAGATCGTGATTTTCCTCGGATGCGAACAGCATCTTGATGCCGGTAAAGATCAGGAACAGCGCAAAGATATACAGCACCCAGTGATATTGCGTCACGATGGTCGCGCCCAGGGCGATCATGATGCCGCGCAGCACGATCACGCCCAGAATGCCCCAGAACAGCACCCGATGCTGATAGCGGCGCGGGATCGCGAAGAAGCTGAAGATCAGCGCCATGACAAAGATATTGTCCATGGCCAGCGTCTTTTCGACCACGAAAGCGGTCAGATATTGCGCCGTCGCCTCGCCGCCCATCTGCCAATAGACAAAGCCCGCAAAGCCCAGTCCAAGCGCGATATACATCGCCGAGAGTTTCAGGCTTTGCGCCACGCCGATTTCCTGGTCGCCCTTGTTCAGAACGCCCAGATCCAGTGCCAGCAGGGTGATAACCAAGCCGATGAACAGCAGCCACATCCATGTCGGCTGCCCCAGAAAAGTCAGAAAAAGAAGTTCCATTTGCCCTCGTCATTCCAGTTGAGTGCCGAGAGGTCAGACGGAAGGTCAGGTTCGGGCCGTTTGACATCGAGCACGCTCGATGCGGTCCGACATCACGACATTCGCTGTCGTCAGAGGGGCCCGGTCCCGCAGAGGGTGACATGGGCGGTCGCCGCGCCTGCCGCAAGGGGGGAGGGCGAAATTTTCATGCAGGGTGGCGGAATTGAAAACGGCGCCCGGTGGGGCGCCGCTTCGGGATTGATGGTGGTGTGTCTATTCCACGCCTTCGCCGCCCTGGAATTCCAGCTGCCGCACGGCCCACAGCGCCAGCACCGTGCAGATCGCACCGGACAGCAGGTAAAGCCCGGCGGCATAAAGGCCCAAGGTCGTTGACAGGAACAATGCGGTCAGCGGGGCAAAGCCCGCCCCGAAGAGCCAGGACAGGGCCGAAACCAGCGCCGAGGCGGTATAGCGGTTGCGGCTGCCGAACATCGACGCCGCCGCGCCCGAAGACTGGCCAAAGCTGATGCCAAGGATGATGAAGCCGATGATCATATAGCCGGCTTCACCCAGGATCCCGCCCCGCAGCATCAGGGGCGCGACAAGGCTGAAGATCCCGATGGCCACCGCGCCGATCAGCAGCACCCGCCAGCGCCCGATCTCATCCGACAGAAAGCCCGACAGCGTGACCGAAAGCACCCCGACCGCCGCCGCGAAGGCCATCAGGTTCAGGAAGGTGGTCAGCGTTTCATCGCTGTAAAGATAGATCCAGGCCAGCGGGAACACCGTGACCATGTGGAACATCGCAAAGGTCGCCAGCGGGACGAAGATGCCGATGGCAATGGCGCGGCCATCTTCGGCGATGGTCCTGCGGATCGGGGTCGGTTGCAGCTCTTGCGATTCGAAGGCGCGCTGGAATTCCGGCGTCACGACGATTCGCAGCCGGGCGAACAGCGCCACGACGTTCACCGCGAAGGCGACAAAGAACGGATAGCGCCAGCCCCAGTCCAGAAAATCCTCGGCCGATGTGCTGCCGACCAGATAGGAAAACAGGAAGGCGGCGACGATCAGCCCAAGCGGTGCGCCAAGCTGCGGCACCATGGCGTAAAAACCCCTGCGTTTCTTGGGCGCGCTGACGGCCAGCAGCGATGCCAGACCATCCCATGTGCCGCCAAGCGCCAGACCCTGAAGGAATCGCAAAATGGCCATGATGACGATCGCCCAGACCCCAACAGTCGCGTAAGAGGGCACAAGGCCCATCGCCACCGTGCTGGTGCCCAGCAAAAACAGCGCGATGGTCAGTTTCGCGCCGCGCCCGTAATTCCGGTCCACCCGCATGAAGACGGCATTGCCGATGGGGCGGGCGACGAAAGCCAGCAAAATCAGCACGAAAGAGGCCAGAGTCCCTTCCAGCGGTTCCAGAAAGGGGAACAGTCGCGCGGGGAAGACGATGACCGATGCGATGGCGAAAACAAAGAAGTCGAAGAACTCCGACGTGCGGCCGATGATCACGCCGACGGCAATATCCGAGGGCGAGATGGGATGGTCGGCGGCATCCCTTGGTTCAGTTGACTCTGTGGCGGCTGATTCGACCGTATGGACCATGATGCCAAGCACTCCGTGATCGACGTTCCGAGATAAAAGACTAGTGGTGCACAGATATCATTGTCTTGCGGGATCTGCACCCGTGTTCGGCATAGGCTTGCTACATTAACTTCATTTTGCACACGCGACAAATTGTCTTCTGTCGCAAATTGCGCTTGAGTCATATCGGGTTGTGTCCCGCATGGGGCGTGGCGCATCACAGTAGAGCCGAGACAGGTCGGGGCACAGGCCCCAAACCGGGGGGCATGAATGAATTTGGCAAAGACACTCAAACGAATTTCCTGGTTGTTTCTGGCGCTGGCCGTGACGGCATGTAAGCCGGTCGTGCTGTCGCCCTCGGGCGATGTGGCCGCGCAGCAGCGGGATTTGCTGGTGATCTCGACCTTGCTGATGCTGGTCATCATCATCCCCGTCATGCTGATGACCGGCCTGTTCGCCTGGCATTACCGGGCCAAGAACAAGGATGCGACCTATGAGCCGGACTGGGATCACTCGACCAAGCTGGAACTGGTGATCTGGGCGATTCCGCTGCTGATCATTATTACCCTGGGCGCGCTGACCTGGGTTGGCACGCATCTGCTGGATCCCTACCGCCCGTTGCAGATCGAAACCGCGACCCATCTGGACGGAACCCCGCAAGAGGTCGTCGCCAAAGAGCCCCTGCAGGTTCAGGTTGTGGCGCTGGATTGGAAATGGCTGTTCATCTATCCCGAATATAACGTGGCATCGGTCAATGAGATGGCCGCCCCGGTCGACCGGCCGATCGAATTCACGCTGACCTCCTCGACGGTGATGAATGCGTTCTACATCCCTGCGATGGCCGGGATGATCTATGCCATGCCGGGGATGGAGACCAAGCTGCACGGCGTCTTCAACGAGCCGGGCGACTATCACGGCATCGCCTCGCATTATTCGGGCGCGGGTTTTTCCGGTATGAACTTCACCGCCATGGCCCGCGATCAGGCCGGTTTCGACGAATGGATCGCCAAGCTGGAGGACAGCGACCAGACGCTGGATCGTGCCCGCTATCTTGAACTGGAAAAGCCGACCGAAAACGTCGATCCGATGGCCTTTTCCAGGGTCGATCCGCAATTGTTCCAGCGCGCCGTGAACATGTGTGTCGAGGAAGGCAAGATGTGCATGGCCGAGATGATGGCCCGTGATCGGGCTGGCGGGATGGGGCTTGAAGGGACCGTGAACGTGCAGGCCCTGACCTATGACAAATACGAACGCCGCGGCACCGCGCGCCCGGTGCTGGGCTGGGATCCCTTCCAGGTGGCGGGCATCTGCACCGTGGACGAGCTGGAGCAGATGTTTGCCGCATCGCAGCGCAAGAAGGTCACGCCGCTGCGCGATCCGACGCCGCTGCGCAGCCGTGCCCTGCCGCAGCCCGAGGGGATCTTCAAGCAGACGACCCCGAATGATTTTACGCAGACAGCGCCGGACGCCGGCGTGGATCGGAACCTTTAACCGGATCACGACATGGCTATTCCAAGTAACGAGACAACCTTCCTCTTCGGGCGCCTGAATTTCGGTGCCATCCCGCAAGAACCCATCGTCTGGGCCACCTTTGTCGTGGTTGCGATCCTTGGGGTCGCGCTGCTGGCGGTGCTGACCAAATACAGGCTGTGGGGCTATTTGTGGCATGAATGGTTCACCTCGGTGGACCACAAGAAAATCGGCATCATGTATCTGGTGCTGGCGATCATCATGCTGCTGCGCGGGTTTGCGGACGCGATCATGATGCGGATCCAGCAGGTCTGGGCCTTTGGCGGCTCCGAGGGCTATCTGAACGCCCATCACTACGACCAGATCTTCACGGCGCATGGCGTCATCATGATCTTCTTCGTGGCGATGCCCTTCGTCACCGGTTTGATGAACTATATCGTGCCGCTGCAGATCGGCGCCCGCGACGTATCCTTTCCCTTCCTGAACAATTTCTCGTTCTGGATGACGGTGGGCGGTGCGGTGCTGGTCATGGCGTCGCTTTTCATCGGTGAGTTTGCCCAGACCGGATGGCTGGCCTTTCCGCCGCTGTCAGGCATCGGTTACAGCCCCTGGGTCGGGGTGGATTATTACATCTGGGGCCTGCAGGTCGCGGGCGTCGGCACGACCCTGTCGGGGATCAACCTGCTGGTCACGATCCTGAAGATGCGCTGCCCCGGCATGACCATGATGCGGATGCCGGTCTTCACCTGGACCGCGCTCTGCACCAATGTGCTGATCGTCGCCACCTTCCCGGTGCTGACCATGACGCTGATCCTGCTGACGCTGGACCGCTATCTGGGCACGAATTTCTTCACCAATGACCTTGGTGGCAATCCGATGATGTATATCAACCTCATCTGGATCTGGGGCCACCCCGAGGTTTATATCCTCATCCTGCCGCTGTTCGGCGTCTTTTCCGAGGTCGTCTCGACCTTCAGCGGCAAGCGTCTGTTCGGCTATACCTCGATGGTCTATGCGACGGTCTGCATCACCATCCTGTCCTATCTGGTCTGGCTGCACCACTTCTTCACCATGGGGGCAGGGGCGACGGTGAACTCGTTCTTCGGGATCACCACGATGATCATCTCGATCCCGACCGGGGCCAAGATGTTCAACTGGCTGTTCACCATGTATCGCGGCAAGATCCGGTTCGAGCTGCCGATGCTGTGGGCGGTGTCCTTCATGTTCACTTTTGTCATTGGCGGTCTGACCGGCGTGCTGCTGGCCGTGCCGCCGGCGGATTTCGTGCTGCACAACTCGCTGTTCCTGGTGGCGCATTTCCATAACGTGATCATTGGCGGCGTGCTGTTCGGCTGCTTTGCGGCGGTGAATTTCTGGTGGCCCAAGGCCTTTGGCTTCCGGCTGAACCGATTCTGGGGCATGGTGTCGCTGATCTGCTGGAATGTGGGCTTCTGGCTGGCCTTTGGCCCGCTTTACGTGCTGGGCCTGATGGGCGTGACGCGCCGGATGCGGGTCTTTGACGATCCCAGCCTGCAGATCTGGTTCATCGTCGCGGCCATCGGCGCCGCCGTGATCGCGGCCGGTATCCTGGCGATGCTGATCCAGTTCTATGTCTCGATCCGCGACCGCGAGGCGCTGGAGGATGTCTCGGGCGATCCCTGGGATGGCAGGACGCTGGAATGGGCGACCTCTTCGCCGCCGCCGCATTACAACTTTGCCTTCACGCCGGTCTGCTATGGTCTGGACGTCTGGTGGGATATGAAGCGGTTCGGCCAGACCCGGCCAAAGGCGCCCTATCTGCCGATCCACATGCCGCGCAACACCGGGACCGGGGTGGTGATCGCCGCGCTGTCCACCATCTGCGGCTTTGCGCTGGTCTGGTACATGTGGTGGCTGGCGGCGCTGTCCTTCCTGGGGATCGTCGTGGTCGCGATTGCGCATACCTTCAACTACAACCGCGACTATTACATCCCGGTCGAAGAGGTCCGCGAGACCGAGGATCAGCGCGACCGCGAACTTGCAGCATTGGGGGCCTGAGACATGAGCGCGATTCACACCACATCACCGGGTGAATTCTGGGAAACCGACCCCCATCACCATGAAGAGGGTGCCTCGACCGGTATCGGCTTCTGGGTCTACCTGATGAGCGATTGCCTGATGTTCGCGGTTCTGTTCGCGGTTTATGGCGTGCTTGCGGGGGCCTTTGCGGCCGGGCCCGCGCCGAAGGATTTGTTCGACCTGAACCTGGTTGCGCTGAACACTGCATTTCTGCTGATATCCTCGATCACCTTCGGTTTTGCCATGCTGGCGATGTTCAAGGGCAACAAGACCAGCACCCTGATGTGGCTGGGGGTGACGCTACTCTTTGGTCTGGCCTTCCTCTCGGTCGAGATCTACGAGTTCAGCCACCTGATCCACGAGGGCGCGGGACCGCAGCGTTCGGCCTTTCTGTCGGCCTTTTTCGCGCTGGTCGGCACACACGGCCTGCATGTGACCTTCGGGTCGATCTGGCTGGTGACGCTGATGGTGCAGATCGCGCAGCGCGGGCTGATCCCGGCGAACCAGCGGCGGATGATGTGCCTGTCGATGTTCTGGCACTTCCTTGATGTCGTCTGGATCGGCGTCTTTACCTTTGTCTATCTGATAGGGATGATCTGATGTCTGTACATACTCAGGACGCGCATCATCAGACCGATGACCATGCCGCCAACGGCTATGACCACGGCAGCTACAAATCCTATTTCACCGGGTTCGTGCTGTCGGTCATCCTGACGGCGATCCCCTTTGCCGTGGTCATGTCGGGCGGGCTGGAAAGCCGCCTGATGACCGTGCTGCTGGTGGTCGGGTTCGCCGCCGTGCAGATCGTGGTCCACATGATCTATTTCCTGCATATGAACACCCGCAGCGATGAGGGCTGGACCTTCATGTCGATGGTTTTCACCATCATCATCCTTGTGGTGGTTCTGGCTGGCTCGATCTGGGTCATGTATCACATGAACACGAATATGATGCCGACCATGGATCACGAGGCCCTAGGCATCGGATCGTGAGCCTTGCGATTTTGCGGGGGCATGCGGTCTTTGTGACCTGCGCTGCCCTTGCAACGGCGCTGTTTCTGGGCCTGGGCATCTGGCAGGTCCAGCGCCTTGGCTGGAAGCTGGATCTGATCGCGCGGGTGGATGCGCGCGTGACGCAGGATCCGGTTGCGGCCCCCGGTCCCGCCGATTGGGCGGGGTTGACCCCGGAAAATGCCGAATACCTGCCGGTGCAGGTCAGCGGCAGATATGTTCCGGATCAGGACAGGCTGGTTCAGGCCGTCACTGAACGTGGGGCGGGCTTCTGGGTGATGACGCCACTGGTCGCGGATCAGGGCTGGACGGTGCTGGTCAATCGCGGCTTCGTTGCCGCCGACCGGCGCGACGACCGGCCCCTGCCCATGGGCAAGGTGACGGTGACAGGCCTGTTGCGGATGAGCCAGCCTGACGGTGCCTTCCTGCGCGACAATGATCCGGCGGCAGGCCGCTGGTATTCGCGCGACACGGCAGCGATGGCGCGTCAGGCGGGGATCCAGAATGCCGCGCCCTATTTCATCGACGCACAGCGCATTTCGGACGCACAGCCGATCGGCGGGCTGACCATCATCAGCTTCCGCAACCCGCATCTCAGCTATGCGCTGACCTGGTTCGCCATGGCCATCGGCACAATCGCCCTGACCGTTTTTGCCCTGCGCCGCACCACGCGCGACCCGTCCGAGATCTGACAGACCGGCAGGTGCCGCTCAGCCGGGCAGGCCGATCACGCGCATCTTCGCAATGCCCGGTATTTTCCACATCGCAAGAGACAAGGCTTGCCAGCGGGTTGTTGTTACGCCAACTTTCTCCTCAGAATGGCCCGGTGCTGAAAAAGACGGGCGAACCTCAGGGAGAATGAGAATGCGACATCTGCTGACCCCGCGTGCGATTCTGTTGGCCTCGGCTTTGGCGATCGCGCCTGCCGCCTATGCGGAAACCCCCGCCGATACGCTGGTCGTTGCCCATGCGATTGACGACATCATCAGTCTTGATCCTGCGCAAACCTTTGAATTTGCGGGCAATGACGTCAATAACAACACCTATAGCCGCCTGGTCGAATTCGATCCGATGGATCTGGATGCGGGCTTTCAGCCCAGCCTTGCCGAAAGCTGGGAAGTCAGCGATGACGGCATGTCGATCACCTTCCGCATCCGCGACGGCGTGACCTTCCATTCCGGCAATCCGGTCCGGGCCGAGGATGCGGCCTGGTCGCTGCAACGCGCGGTCAAGCTGGACCAGACGCCTTCCTTCATCCTGACGCAATTCGGCTTTACCCCCGAAAATGTCGATGAAAAGATCACCTTCGATGACAGCAGCCTGACCCTGCATCTGGATCAGCCCTATGCGCCCAGCTTCGTGCTGAACTGCCTGACGGCCAAGGTCGCCAGCGTGGTGGACAAGGAACTGGTCATGGCCAATGCCGAGGGTGACGATTACGGCCATGCCTGGCTGAACACGAATGAGGCCGGTTCCGGCCCCTATACACTGGCCGGCTGGCGTCCGAATGAGGCCGTGCAACTGACCGCCTACGAGGATTATTTCGGCGGCGCGCCCGAGATGAAGCGCGTCATCGTGCGCAACATCCCCGAATCCAGCGCCCAGCGTCTGTTGCTGGAACAGGGCGATATCGACGTGGCGCGCAGCCTGTCGCCCACGGATGTCGAGGGCGTCTCGGGCGCCGATGGCGTCAAGATCCAGGACGAGCCGCGCGGCCGCATGATGTATATGGGCCTGAACCAGAAGAACGAGCTTCTGTCGAACCCGGCCATGATCGAGGCGATGAAATATCTGGTCAATTACGAAGGCATCGCGGGCACGCTGCTGAAGGGCACCTTCGTGCCGCATCAGTCCTTCCTGCCCAAGGGCTATCTGGGTGCGCTGGACGACATGCCCTATAGCTATGATCCCGAAAAGGCCAAGCAGATCCTGACCGATGCAGGCATCACCTCGGGCGAGATCACCACCAATGTCCGCGATCTGCGCGAATATGTCGATGTGGCGCAGGCGCTGCAGGCCTCGATGGCAGAGGTCGGGATCACGCTGAATATCCAGCAGATGACCGGCGCGCAGGTGCTGGACGCCTATCGCGCCCGCGAGGTGCCGATCTTCATCGGCGAATGGGGCCCGGATTACGCCGATCCCAACACCAATGCCGCGACCTTCGCCTATAACCCCGATAACAGCGATGAGGCGAAGGCGACCGGTCTGCTGGCATGGCGCAACGCCTATGCCGTGCCCGAGGCGATGGGCCAGGCCACCGTGGCCGCGACGCTGGAACAGGACACCGCCAAACGCGCCGACATGTATGTCGAGCTGCAAAAGCAGTATCAGGCCGAGGCGCCGCTGATCCCGATGTTCCAGCGGATCGAGGCCACCGGCCTGCGCGACAATGTCGAGAACTGGAACTCTGGCCGGGCGGTCACCTCGGCCATGTATTGGCAAGTGACCAAGGGCGAATAAGCCTTGGCCAGCACCGATACCGATACCGGCGGGCGGGGCACGACCCCGCCGCCAACCCCCTCAGACCGCAGCGCCGCGCGGCGCCGCCGCCTGCGCAGCATCGGCGGCACGATCCTGTCGCTGGCCCTGACGCTTCTGGGCCTGCTGCTGGTCACCTTCATTATCGGGCGCGTCATGCCCGTGGATCCGGTACTGAAAGTGGTCGGCGACCGCGCCACGCAGGCGCAATATGACGCCGCCTATCAGGCCATGGGTCTGGACCAGCCGCTTTATATTCAGTTCGTGCGCTATCTGTCGGATGTGCTCAGCGGCGATTTCGGTCGCTCGATCTCGACCGGGCAACTGGTGGTTGACGATATCAGGCGCGTCTTTCCGGCCACGGTCGAACTGGCCACATTGGGCACGTTGATCGGCGTTCTGGTCGGTGTGCCCCTGGGCGTCATCGCCGCCGCCCGTCGGGGCGGGTGGATCGATCAGGTCGCGCGGGTCGTTGCGCTGATCGGATATTCCATGCCGATCTTCTGGCTGGGCCTGATGGGTCTGCTGATCTTTTACGGCATCCTCGGCTGGGTCGGCGGGCCGGGCAGGCAGGGCATCATCTATGACGGCATGGTGCCCGATGTCACCGGCATGATCCTGATCGATTCCCTGCTGGCACGCGACTGGGCGGCGTTCAGGGACGCCTTCAGCCATATCATTCTGCCCGCCAGCCTGCTGGGCTATTACAGCCTGGCCTATATCAGCCGCATGACCCGCAGCTTCATGCTGGAACAGCTGTCGGCGGAATATATCACCACCGCCCGCGTCAAGGGCCTGCCAGAGCGCAAGGTGATCTGGCGACACGCCTTTCGCAATATCGCCATCCCGCTGGTCACCGTGATCGCGCTGTCCTTCGGATCGCTTCTGGAAGGGTCGGTCCTGACCGAGATCATCTTCAGCTGGCCCGGTCTGGGCCAATATATCACCAAGGCCCTTCTGGCCGGCGATATGAACGCCGTTCTGGGCGGCACGATCGTGATCGGCGTCTGCTTCGTGACACTGAACCTTCTCAGCGATCTGCTGTATCGCGTGCTGGATCCGAGGTCGACATGAGCGATATATCCCAAGATCCGCAAAGCCTGCGCGACTGGCTGCTGACAGATGCGCCCCAGACCCGGCGTCAGGCACGGCTTGGCGCCTTCTATCAGGGCTGGCTGACCTTCCGCGCCAACAAGCTGGCCATGCTGGGGCTGATCATCCTGATCCTGCTGATCGGCATGGCGATCTTCGCGCCCTGGCTGGCGCCACAAAGCCCGTTTTCGCAAAACCTCGCGGGCCGGTTGCAACCGCCCTCCGCCGAACATTGGCTGGGCACGGATGCGCTTGGCCGCGATATCCTGTCGCGGCTGATCTATGGCTCGCGCATCACGCTGTTCATCGTCGGCACCGTGGCGCTGATCGCGCCGGTGATCGGCCTCTTCATCGGCACCGTCGCAGGCTTCACCGGCGGCTGGGTCGATCAGGCGCTGATGCGCATTACCGATATCTTTCTGGCCTTCCCCAAGCTGATCCTGGCGCTGGCCTTCGTGGCGGCGCTTGGACCGGGCATCGGCAATGCGGTGCTGGCGCTGGCCCTGACCGCCTGGCCGCCCTATGCGCGACTTGCCCGGGCCGAGACGCTGACCATCCGCAAGGCCGATTTCATCGCCGCCGCCCGATTGCAGGGCGCCGGACCGATGCGGCTGCTGATCCGCCATATCTGGCCGCTCTGCATCAGCTCGCTCATTGTCCGGGTGGCGCTGGATATGGCGGGGATCATCCTTTCGGCTGCGGGACTGGGCTTTCTGGGCCTCGGCGCGCAGCCACCCATGCCGGAATGGGGGGCGATGATTTCGGACGGGCGCATCTATATCCTCGATTTCTGGTGGGTCGCGGCGATGCCGGGTCTGGCCATCTTCATCGTCTCGCTGGCCTTCAACCTGCTGGGCGACGGGCTGCGCGACGTGCTTGATCCGAAAGAGGCCAAGACATGACGCAAACACCCATGCTGTCGATCCGCAACCTGCGGGTCAGCTTTCCCACGCGCCAAGGCGTCTTCGATGCCGTCCGCGGCGTCAGCTTCGATCTGGGGCGCGAAAGGCTGGGCGTGGTGGGCGAATCCGGCAGTGGCAAATCCATGACCGGACGCGCCATCCTGGGGCTGGTCCGCCCGCCCGGCAAGGTGACCGCCGACAGGCTGGATCTGGAAGGCCAGTCGATCCTGAACCTCCCCGAACGCAAGATGCTGGATATCCGCGGTAACCGCATCAGCATGGTGATGCAGGATCCGAAATTCAGCCTGAACCCGGTCATGACCATCGGCGACCAGATCATCGAGGCCTATCGCCTCCACGCGGGCGGCGGCAAGAAAGCCGCCCGGCAAAAGGCGCTCGACATGCTCGAAGCGGTGCAGATCCGCGATCCCGAACGCGTCATGGGGGCCTATCCGCATGAGGTCTCTGGCGGTATGGGCCAACGCATCATGATCGCGATGATGCTGGCCCCCGACCCAGAGATCCTGATCGCCGACGAACCGACCAGCGCCCTGGATGTCTCGGTCCGGACCGAGGTCCTCAATATCATGGACCGCCTTGTCCGTGATCGCGGCATGGGGCTGATCTTCATCAGCCATGACCTGAACCTCGTTGCCCAATTCTGCGACCGGGTGTTGATCATGTATGCAGGCCAGATCGTCGAAACCCTCGCCGCCAGGGATCTGCATCAGGCCCGCCACCCCTATACGCAAGGCCTGCTGAACAGCCTGCCGCGCCTCGACCACCCGGTCGACCGCCTGCCGGTGCTGCAACGCCAGGACAGTTGGCGCGATCCCCACCTGCTCGATGAAAGCCTCGAAACCGAATTTCCCGGAGGGCTCTAACCCATGCCCCATCTTTTGTGCCCAAATATCCTGCGGGGGTGCGGGGGTGCAAAACCCCCGCTGCAACGGTGCCTGCCATGCTGACAATCGACAATCTCGATGTCTGGTTCGGCTTCCCGCCCGATCGCGTCGATGCGGTCAAACAGGCCGCCTTCACCGTCAGTCAGGGCGAAAGCTTCGGGCTGGTGGGCGAATCCGGTTCGGGGAAATCCACCATCCTGCGCGCGGTGGTCGGGCTGATCGACAGCTGGTCGGGCCGGATCGAGGTTGCGGGCCAGAGGCTGGACGGCAGCCGCCGCGACCACGATTTCTACAGAACCGTGCAGATGGTCTTTCAGGATCCCTATGCCAGCCTCCATCCGCGCCATTCGGTCGATGCGGTCCTGCACGAGGCGCTGAAGCTTCAGGGGATGCAGGATATCGACCGCCGCATCAACACAGTGCTGGATGATGTCGGACTGGGGCGCGGTTTCCGCTTTCGCTACCCGCATCAGCTCTCGGGCGGCCAGCGCCAGCGCGTCGCCATCGCCCGCGCGCTGGCAGGTGATCCGCGCCTGCTGCTGCTGGATGAACCGACCAGCGCGCTGGATGTCAGTGTGCAGGCAGAAATTCTGAACCTTCTCAGCGACCTGCGCAAGGAACACGGGCTCACCTATGTGATGGTCAGCCATGATCTGGCGGTGATCGGCCATATGTGCGACCGGCTTGCCGTCATGCAGCATGGCCGCATCGTCGAGGTGATGGATGTCGACGCCCTGCGTCAGGGACAGGGGCAGCAGGACTATACCCGCAATCTGATCCGGGCCTCGGCCGGCTACGAGCGGGCCTGATCCGCGCTGCCATCGACGCGGAAAAGGGGGCCTTGAACCTGCCTGCGTTATCGCTAGCTTCCGCTGCGATGGCAAGGAAAGGAAATCCGATGAAGCGTGTGAAACTGGGCGGAAGCGATGTCGAGGTCAGCGAGATCTGTCTGGGGACGATGACCTTCGGCAACCAGACGCCAGAATCCGATGCGCATCGCCAGATCGACCTGTCGGTCGAGGCTGGCATGACCTTCATGGATTGCGCCGAGATGTATCCGGTCAACCCGGTGCGGCGCGAGACCGTCGGCAATTCCGAGAAAATTCTGGGCAACTGGCTGGCCAGACCCGGCAATCGCGACAAGGTGGAAATCGCCACCAAGATCACCGGTCCCAGCCAGATGGTGCGCGATGGCGCGGATTATGACGGCGCGACGATTGCCCGGACGGTCGACGCCTCGCTGCGTCGGCTGCAGACCGATCACATCGACCTCTATCAGCTGCATTGGCCGGTGCGCGGCAGCTATGCTTTCCGGCAAAACTGGAATTACGATCCCTCGGGGCAGAACCGTCAGCGGACGCTGGATCACATGGCCGATGTGCTGGACGGGCTGGCGCAGGCGCAGAAGGCGGGCAAGATCCGCGCGGTGGGCCTTTCCAATGAAAGTGCCTGGGGCCTGACGCGCTGGTGCGACGTGGCCGACCGGATCGGCGCGCCGCGCATGGCTGCGATCCAGAACGAATATTCGCTGCTCTACCGTCTCTATGACACCGACCTTGCCGAGGTCGCCGTGAATGAGGATGTGACGCTGCTGTCCTATTCACCGCTGGCGACGGGCCTCTTGACCGGGAAATATCAGGACGGCGCCGTGCCCGAGGGCAGCCGCGTCGCGGTGGACAAGGCCACGGGCGGACCCGGCGATCTGGGCGGGCGCAAGACCGATCTGGCCCTGACCGCAACCGACGCCTATCTGCAGCTTGCCGCGCGGCATGGCCTCGATCTGGCGCAGATGGCGATTGCCTGGCAATTGACCCGACCGTTCAAGGTCGTGCCCATCATCGGTGCCACCACGGTCGAACAATTGCAGCATCTGATTGCGGGCTTCGATCTGTCGCTGTCCGAGGATCTGGTGAAAGAGATCAATCGCACGCACAAGCGGCATGCGATGCCCTATTGATGAAACCTGCCTCGCACCTATCTTGGTGTGTGGTAGCGATAAGAGCAGTTTTGTGCGGGGGCCGTGATGGCGGGTGATCCATATGAAGCCTTGGGGCTGAAGAAGACGGCAAGCGATGCCGAGATCAAGAAGGCATATCGCAAGATTGCCAAGAACGATCACCCCGATCTCAATCCCGATCCGGCGGCGACGGCGCGGTTCAAGGCCGCGTCATCCGCCTATGACCTGCTGAAGGATCCCGAAAAGCGCCGCCGCTTCGATGCCGGCGAAATCGACGATCAGGGTCAGGAAAAACCGCAGCGGCGCTATTATCGCGAACATGCCGAGGCCGCGGATAACCCCTATTCGCGCAGCTACGGGTTCGAGGGCGATCCCGACCTCTCTGACGTCTTCTCGGACCTGTTTGGCCGTCGCGGCGCGGCTGGCAGCGGTTTCGGCGATGGCGGCTTTGGCAGCTATCGCAGTCAGGGTTATGAAAACCCGCGCGATTTTCATGTGCGCGGGCAGGATTACCGCTTCAATCTGGAAATCGACTTCATGACCGCCGCCAAGGGCGGCAAGACGCGGATCTCGCTGCCCGAGGGGGGGGATCTGGACGTCACGATTCCCAAGGGGGTGCGCGACGGTCAGACGATCCGGCTGAAGGGCAAGGGCGGCGCGGGCATGGGGCAGGGTGGTCCGGGCGATGCCTATCTGACCATCTCCATTGCGCCGCATCCCGATTTTCAGCGCGACGGAAACAATATCCATCTTGGCCTGCCGATCACCATTTACGAAGCCGCCTTGGGCGGCAAGGTGCGGGTCCCGACCATTGACGGCACCGTCAACCTGACCATTCCCGCAGGCTCTAATACCGGGCGGAAACTGCGGTTGAAGGGGCGCGGCATCAATGGCGGCGATCAGACGGTCGAGCTGAAAGTTGTGATGCCACCCAAAGTTGATGACGATTTAACGGAATTCATGGAAAAATGGCGTAAGGATCACAGCTATGATCCCCGGTCCGAACTGAAGGCGGAGGTGTAACGGCATGACGCGCTTTTACAGCGAAACCGAAGTGATTTCCCGCGTTGAAGAGCTGACCCAGCCTCGTCTGGGGGCCTTTGTCCGTGCCCGCGTCGTTTCTCCGGTGACGACGGCGCATGGCCCGGCCTATCGCGAGGCCGATCTGGCGCGGCTGCAATTGCTGGTCGATCTGGCCGAAGCCTACGAATTGCCTGACGATTCACTGTCGATGGTAATGTCGCTGATCGATCAGCTGAACACCGCGCGCGGCGATATGCGGGCGCTGATGCAGGCGGTTGCGGCGGAACCCGATGAGGTGCGCGGCCGGATCAGCACCACCGTGCGCAGCATTCGCATCATTCACGTCGACAGCGAAAGCTGACACGGATCAACCCCCGCGTGGCGAAATCGCCGCGCGGCTAATCCCGCGCCCTGTCGCGGCGGCGCCTGTCTTTCAGCGCCTGCCTGCGGCCCGGAAGCTGCGCCATGATGGCCTGCCGTTCAGCAGGCGTCATGCCGCCCCAGTCGGCGATCTCGGCCAGACTGCGATAGCAGCCGACGCAAAGATCCTGCTGCTTGTCCATGACGCAGATATTGATGCAGGGGCTTTGGATCACGCCGGTCTCGCCAGATAACGCAGCCGGTCCAGTGCGCCTTGCAGAATGTAACCTGCCGCGACCTGATCGATCACCTCGGCCCGGCGCTTGCGCGAGGTATCGGCCTCCAGCAGCGCACGCTCTGCCGCGACTGTGGACAGACGCTCATCCCAGAAGCCGATGGGCAGATCCGTCAGCTTGCTCAGATTACGCGCAAAGGCGCGCGTGGACTGCGCGCGCGGGCCTTCGCTGCCATCCATATTGCGCGGCAGACCAAGGATCAGACCGACCAGCCCACGCTCTGCCGCGATTGTCAGCAATTCCTGCGCATCCAGCGTGAATTTCTTACGCCGGATCACGCTGATCGGTGAGGCCACCTGACGCAGGCCGTCGCTGACGGCCACACCGATGGTCTTGGTCCCCAGATCCAGCCCCGCAATCGCCCCGGCAGCAGGCAATGCGCCGGCAAAATCCGTGATGTCGTCATGGATCATTCGCCCAGCCCCGCGTTTTCCGCCACAGCGCGCAACATGGCAAGCGCCTCGGGTGAGGCGGCAAAGGTCGATTGCGCCTCGGCCCAGATGTTTTGGGCGCGCTCCTCTTCACCGACCACGACGAGAGACGAGATCAGCCGCCCCCATTCCTCGGGACTGCCGCCATCGGTGGCCAGACGATCCTCAAGCTGCGCCACCATGCCGCGAATGAACTCCTGCCGTTCCTGCGGGGTCATATCCTGGGCCGCGGCCATATCCGCGGCGCTTGGGCCGGTCGGGGCAGGGGCGGTATAATCTGGCTCTCCGGCCAGCCAGGCCAGATCGGGGATCGAGGCGCGGATCAGCGGAATCCAGGGTGCGGTTTCCGGCCCCTCTTCCAGCAACTGGCGCCAGATGACAAAGGTGCGGTCCGGTCGGCCGTTCTGCAGATACATCAGCCCGATCAGATAGCGGGCCTGCGATTGACCGGGATCGATCTGCAAAGCCTGCCCGATGGCGCGCTCGGCCTCTGGCGTGATGATGCCGCCTGCCGCCTCGGCCATCAGCGCGCCCAGCCGCATATAGTCATCGGCCGTCGCCTTGCTGCCGCGCAGATCGATCAGCCGCTGCTGCGCCTCGCGCGCGGCGGCGATATTGCCGCTGCGGGTTTCATAGGTCACCAGAAAGGTCAGGCCCTGCGCATCATCGGGACGCGCTGCCACCGTTTCACGAAGCTGCTGGATCAGGCGTTGATCCTCTTCGGACATCTCGACCGGCGCGGCCTTGGGCGCGGCAGCCTCGGCCTGCGCCTGCGAGGGGCGGTTGTCATAGGACAGTTGCGCGGTCCGCAGCCGCTCGGCCATCGGCATATCGGCAGCACCGGGCGCGCCCTGTCGCCAGTAAAGGCCGCCCGCAGCAACCAGAATCAGCGCCAGAGCCGCGACAGGCAGCACCGACGCGCCGCCGCCCGATTGCGGCTGGCTTTCGCTCAGCCGCCGGTCCGCTTCAAGGATCTTGCGCCCGATCTCGGTTTTCAGCCGCGCCGCATCCCCGGCCCCGATCACGCCCCGCTGCAGATCGCGATCCACTTCGCGCAACTGGTCGCGATAGACCTGCAAATCATAGGCCGCCGCCGGTTCCGCCCGCGTTTCGCTGCGCGCGCGCCGGATCGGGCTGAGGATGGCGGTTGCGACGACCAAGACCAGCGCCGCACAGATGATCCAGAACATGCATGTCCTCCGTTCTCCCCTTCCCTTAGTGTGAAACCGCCGCGACTGAAAGCGCACAGCTGTCGCAGCCGATCACGGATATGACAGCATCGCTTCGAAGATGTCGCAATTCGCCTTGATCTGCCGCATGCTGTCTTGAGCATGTCGCGACCTGCCGCCATGCTGACGCAAGAATTTTTCTGGGGGTCCCTGATGCCGTCACCTCGCTCCGGCCATTATTCCATCTTCGCCATCGCGCGCGAAGCGTTCCGCCAGCATACCGGCTGGCAGCGGGCATGGGCCAATCCCGAACCGCGCGACAAATACAAGGTGGTGATCGTCGGCGCGGGCGGACACGGTCTGGCGACGGCCTATTATCTGGGCAAGAATTTCGGCATCACTGATATCGCGGTGATCGAAAAGGGCTGGCTGGGTGGTGGCAATACCGGGCGCAACACCACCATCATCCGCTCGAATTACCTGCAGGATCCCTCGGCCGCGATCTACAATAAATCGCTGCAGCTCTATGAGGATTTGTCGCAGGATCTGAACTACAATATCATGTTCAGCCCGCGCGGCTTGATCATGCTGGCCCAGACCGAACATGAGGTTCGCGGCTACAAGCGCACGGTCTATGCCAATAATCTTCAGGGCGTCTCGACCGAATGGATCGAGCCCGCGCGACTGAAGGAACTGGTGCCGATCATCAATCTGGACGGGCCGCGCTATCCGGTTCTGGGCGGTCTCTATCAGGCGCGCGGCGGCACTGCCCGGCATGATGCGGTGGCCTGGGGCTATGCCCGCGCCTGTTCCGACATGGGCATGCATATCATCCAGAATTGCGAGGTGCAGGGGATCGAGACCGAGGCCGGTCAGGTCCGCGCCGTCAACACCTCGAAAGGCCGGATCGGATGCGACAAGCTGGCCCTGGTCGTCGCCGGTCACTCCAGCCAACTCGCGGAGATGGCGGGCTTCCGCCTGCCGATCGAAAGCGTGGCGCTGCAGGCGCTGGTCAGCGAACCGATCAAACCCTGCATGGATGTGGTGGTCATGGCGAATACGGTCCATGGCTACCTGTCGCAATCCGACAAGGGCGAAATGGTGATCGGCGGCGGCACGGACGGCTTCAACAACTACACGCAGCGCGGCTCCTGGCACCATGTCGAGGAAACCGTTCGTGCGCTGGTCGAAACCTTCCCGATGATCTCGCGGCTGAAAATGCTGCGCCAATGGGGCGGGATCGTGGACATGACCGGCGACCGCTCGCCGATCCTGTCGACCACGCCCGTCGACAATATCTTCGTCAATTGTGGCTGGGGCACCGGCGGTTTCAAGGCCATCCCCGGCTCGGGCTGGGCAATGGCGGAACTGATCGCCAATGGCAAACCGGGGCCCCTTGCGGCCGATTACGGGCTGAACCGATTCCGCGAAGGGCGGTTTATCGACGAATCCGTGGCCGCCGGCGTGGCGCATTAGGCATGGTCTTGCCGAGCCCGCACAGCGCTGGAACCTATCTGCCGGGATGCGAATTTTCCTTGCGTCCAACCGACTTCCGAAAGGGAAACACATGGCAGACGGAAACAGCAATAACAGGCTCCTGTTCATCATCGGCGGGGTCGTCGTGGTGGTCGCGCTCCTGTTCTTTCTCATGTCGGGCGACGGCCCGGACACGGCTGAACAGGGTGTCGATTCAGCCGTCACGGTGGAAACGCCTGACGATCCGGCCACTGACGCGCCCGCAACCGACGATCCGGGCGACGCAATCGCGGTCGAACCGGCCAATTAAGGCCGCAGGCAGGACGGGATCACCGCATTCCCGATCTTTTGTGCCAAAATATCCACGGGGGTCCGGGGGCAGTCAGCCCCCGGCTTTCCCGCACAGGCGGGGACGGCCATGACGCGCGATCCCGCACTCGAATCCCGCATGCTCGACGACCTCGGCCACCCGGCAGGCATCAGCAGCCGCGCCATGTTCGGCGGGCTCTGCTATCTGCTGAACGGACATATGCTCTGCGCTGCGCGCCAGGGCCGGGCCATGTACCGCGTCGGGCGCTCGGCCGAGGCGCGGGCGCTCACCCTTCCCGGAACCCGGCCGATGGTCCAGGGCGGCCGCGCCGCGCCGGGCTATGTCTGGCTGTCGGGCGATCCGCTTGCCGATGACAGTCTGCGCCAGTCTCTGGCGCGCATGTCGCTTGATTTCGTCTCTCACCTGCCTGCGAAAGATGTCTAGATGCTGATCCTGACCTGTCCCTATTGCGGCATCGCCGCCGAGGAAACCGAACTTGCGCCCGGGGGCGAGGCGCATCTGAAACGCGTGGGCCCCGAAGGCGATGACCGCCAGTTCGAGGCCTATCTCTTCGATCGCAAGAACCCCCGTGGCGTGCATTTCGAACGCTGGCGCCATGCCTATGGCTGCGGAAAATGGTTTCTGGCCGCCCGCGATACCGCCACGCTTCAGGTCTATGCCACCTACAAGGCACAGACCCCGAACCCGCCCGAAGATGTCGTCGCCGCGATCCGCAAGGCTCGCCCGGACTGGAACCCCGATTGGACTAGCGCCGAATGACCCATACCGCTCCTTACCGCCTGCCACAGGGCGGTCGCCTGATCGACCGCGCCTTCCAGATCCCGTTCCGCTTTGACGGTCGCCACCTGCGCGGATTGCAGGGCGATACGCTGGCCTCGGCCATGCTGGCCAATGGCCAGATGCTGATGGGCCGATCCTTCAAGTACCACCGCCCCCGCGGCCCGCTGGCCAGCGGCGCGGAAGAGCCGAACGCCCTGTTCGGCCTGGGGCAGGGCGGCCGGTTCGAACCGAACCAGCGTGCCACCACGACGACCCTGCAGCAGGGCATGGTGCTGGGCAGCCAGAATTGCTGGCCCTCGCTGGATGCCGATATCGGCGCGGTGAACAACTGGCTGTCGCCGCTGTTCCCGGCCGGCTTCTACTACAAGACCTTCATGCATCCGCGCCCCTTCTGGAAACATGTCTTCGAACCGATCATCCGCCGCAGCGCGGGTCTGGGCCGGGCGCCGACGGATCCCGATCCCGACCGCTATGAGCAGGCCTATGGCTTTGCCGATCTGGTCGTGGTCGGCGGCGGCATCGCCGGGCTGCGCGCCGCGCAAGAGGCCGCCGATCAGGGGCAAAGCGTCCTTGTGCTGGAGCAGGGGCCTGTCTGGGGCGGGCGCACCCCTGTCGATCACGACACCGGGGCGCAGGTCATCGACGAGCTTCTGGCCGATCTGGCGGCGCGCGAAAATGTCACCTTGCGCCGCAATACCATGGCGACCGGGCTGTACGATCACGGCTACCTGATCGCGCGCGAGGCGCTGGCCGATCACGATCCCAATCAGGGCATCCCGCGTCAGCGCCTGTGGCGCATCCGGGCGGGCCATGTGATCACCGCGACCGGGGCGCTGGAACGTCCGCTGGCCTTTGCCTGCAATGATGTGCCGGGGGTGATGCTGGCCTCGGCCGTGCGCGATTTCATCGTCGATTACGGCGTCGCACCGGGCAAGCGCATCGTCGTCGTGACCAATAATGACGACGCCTATCGTACCGCCCTGACCGCCCATCGCGCGGGGCTGGAGGTCGTGGCCGTCATCGATGCCCGCGACACCGCCGATGGCGATCTGGCGCAGGCCGTGCGCGCGCTTGATATCCCGGTGCTGACCCGGACCGGCATCGCAAAGGTCAAGGGCGGCCGCCATGTCGAGGGTGTGGTCCTGTGCAGGCAGCAGGGCGACGGCCAGCCCACGGGCACGCTGGACTGCGATGTGGTCGCCATGTCCGGCGGCTGGTCCCCCGTCGTCCATCTGTGGAGCCATTGCGGCGGTAAGCTGCTGTGGGACGAGGCCGAGGCGATGTTCCGCCCTGATCCCGAGCGTCCGCCGCGTGGCGCGGACGGGCAGGGCAATGTCTCGGTCACCGGGGCGGCGAATGGCGATCTGCGCAGCGCAGGCGATCTGGAACGGGGCGAGGCCGTGACCATGCCGGTCTGGGTCATGCCCCAGAACGCGCCCTATAAGCTGCGGGCCAAGATGTGGCTGGATTTCCAGAATGACGTGAAGGTCAGCGATGTCGAACTGGCCGCGCGCGAAGGCTATGCCAGCGTCGAACATACCAAGCGCTATACCACGCTGGGCATGGCGACGGATCAGGGCAAGGTCAGCAATATCAACGGTCTGGCGGTTCTGTCCAATGCGCTGTCGCAGCCCATCCCCGCGACCGGCACGACCACCTTCCGCCCGCCCTATACGCCGCTGACCCTGGCCACCATCGCCGCCGACGCGCGGGGCGAGGCGTTTCAGCCCATCCGCAAGACGCCGATGCATGACTGGCATCAGGGTCACGGCGCCTCTTGGGAGCCGGTCGGCCATTGGCGCCGCCCCTATTGCTATCCGCGGGGCGGCGAGGACCGCCATCAGGCCGTCAATCGCGAAATTCTGGCCGTGCGTCGCGGGGTCGGGACACTTGATGCCTCGACCCTTGGCAAGATCGTGGTCAAGGGACCGGATGCGGGCAAGCTGCTGGACATGCTGTATACCAATATGATGTCCACATTGCCGGTCGGCAAATGCCGCTATGGCCTGATGTGCAGCGAGAATGGCTTCCTGATGGATGATGGCGTGGTCGCGCGTCTGTCGGAAGACAGCTGGCTGTGCCACACCACGACGGGCGGTGCGGATCGCATCCATGGTCATATGGAGGACTGGCTGCAGACGGAATGGTGGGATTGGCAGGTCTATACCGCCAACCTGACCGAACAATATGCCCAGATCGCCGTCGCTGGACCGAAGGCGCGCGAATTGCTGCAGCGTCTGGATGGCGATATCGACCTGTCCCAAGAGGCGCTGCCTTTCATGACCTGGGCCGAGGGCCATCTGGCGGGCATTCCCGCGCGGATCTATCGCATCAGCTTCTCGGGCGAACTCAGCTATGAGATCGCCGTGCCTGCCGGTCGCGGTCTGGACCTGTGGGACAAGCTGCACGAGGCCGGTCGCGATCTGGGCATCACGCCCTACGGGACCGAGGCGATGCATGTCATGCGGGCCGAAAAGGGCTTTATCATGATCGGCGATGAAACCGACGGCACCATCATTCCGCAGGATCTGGGGCTGAACTGGGCGATTTCGAAAAAGAAGGCCGATTATATCGGCAAGCGTGCTCAGGCCCGCAGCTTCATGAAGGAACGTGCGCGCTGGCAACTGGTCGGGCTGGAAAGCCTGGACAACCGGGTCATTCCAGATGGCGCCTATGCGGTTGATGAAGGTCACAATGCCAATGGCCAGCGCAAGACACAGGGACGCGTGACCTCCAGCTATTATTCCCCGACGCTGGATCGCCCGATCGCCATGGCGCTGGTCCGGCACGGACCGGAGCGGATGGGGCAGGAACTGGAATTCCCCATGCCCTCGGGTGAGGTGATGAAGGCCCGCATTGTCGATCCGGTATTCTATGACAAGGAAGGGAGCCGTCTGAATGGCTGAGGCGCTTGCAAAAATCACCCGCGTCGAGGGCCTTGGCATGGTCACGATCCGCGCCGATTTCGACCGCGCCGGAGAGGCGATTGCCGAAGCCGCGGGTCTGTCCCTGCCCGGGGCGACGCAGATCACCAGCGACGGCAGCCGCAGTCTGGGCTGGATGTCGCCCGATGAATTGCTGCTGATCCTGCCAGTGGCTGAAACGGCCGCGGCGATGGCCGATCTGGAACAGGCGCTGTCGGGGGAACATGCGCTGGTGGCGAATGTGTCGGATGCGCGGGCCGTGTTCGACGTGATCGGCCCGGACGCGGCGGATGTCCTGACCAAGCTGTCGCCCGTCGATGTCGCGGGATTGCAGCCGGGTAGCCTGCGCCGCAGCCGCGCGGCCCAGACCGCCGCCGCGATCTGGCGGGTCGAGGGCGGTTTCCGCCTGATCGGCTTCCGCTCGACCGCCGATTATCTGGCGCTGATCCTGAACAATGCCGCCATCGGGGGTAGCCAGTTGGCCCCGCGCTAAGACGAGGCGTTGAAAAGGGCAGGGCGCGCGTTTTTTTCGTCATCTTGCGCGCGCCTCTGGCTTGCGCTCAGGAACTTGGCCGATGGCTCTTGCGTTGTCTGGACGAATGCGGGACTGTGCGCCCGACCGAAACAGCAACCCTTTCAGGAAGGACAATAAAATGGCTTTCACGCTTCCCGATCTTCCCTACGCCCATGACGCGCTGGCCGAAGGCGGCATGTCCAAGGAAACGCTGGAATATCACCACGACAAGCACCACAAGGCCTATGTCGACAAGCTGAATGAGCTGGTCGCGGGCACCGAATGGGAAGGCAAATCGCTGGAAGATATCGTGACCGGCACCTATCAAAAGGGCGCTGTCGCGCAGAACGGCATCTTCAACAATGCCAGCCAGCATTGGAACCACAGCCAGTTCTGGGAAATGATGGGGCCGAATTCGGGCGCAATGCCCGGCGAGCTTGAAAAGGCGATCACCGAGTCTTTCGGCTCGGTCGATGAGTTCAAGAAGAAATTCTCGGAAGCCGGTGCCGGTCAGTTCGGTTCTGGCTGGGCATGGCTGGTCAAGAATGCCGATGGCAGCCTTGAGGTGACGAAAAGCGAAAACGGCGTGAATCCGCTGTGCTTTGGCCAGACCGCGCTGCTGGGCTGCGATGTCTGGGAACACAGCTATTATATCGATTTCCGCAATGCGCGGCCGAAGTATCTGGAAAACTTCCTCAATAAGCTGGTCAACTGGGAAAACGTGGCCTCGCGCATGTGATTGCCCTGCAATTGTGACAAGAATGAAACCCGCTGCAGTTTGCAGCGGGTTTTGTTTATGTGCATTCATTAATAATGTTTGACTCGGTTCAGATCGGCTGAAAGGATGAATAGATTTTCTTTTAAGCCCGTGGATGAATGCCGATCATAGCGCAAAGTAATGGTTGGACCATCTCCTCAGATTTGGGGGAGCGCGATATTGTGCGCGGGAAACAGGCGCCAATGAGCTTCTGGATCGAGCAGGATATCCCCAGATCCGAGACCGTCTTTGTCGAAGTGACGCCGCTTTCGGGACATGTCGCCGATCTGCGGGCGGATGCCTGGGTCAGCTCGGTCGAACCGGCGCAGCGTGCATCGCTGTCGAAAGCTCTGCTCTTGGGTGCGGATGAGCGATTTTCCCTGCAACTCAGCGCCCGCGACTTCCATCACCTGAACGAAGTGTTCGAGATCAAGGTCTATAGCGACAGTGCCGAGGCGTCCTGGGGCGATCTTCCGCTGGTGGAATCCGTCTTTTCGATGCTTGGTACGGGTTCCGGTGCCGATTTGCCCGAAGATCACTTTGAATTCGGCGTAATCGTCGAGCGAGAGTTCCAGATTGATTTTCCATCCGCGCTGAGCAAGCTTCTGATGAATGACCCTGTACCCCTGACGGCGCAGAACAGCGTCGCGAAACCCGATTCAGCGGGTGCCGAGCGCGGTTCGGACGCGCTGTCGGCGTATCACGGGACAACTCTTGGCGAAGTGACCCGGGACGATTTCATTTTCGGATGATCGGTCAGCCCACAGATCATGCTTGCGGCATTGGCATTTCCCATCATCGCGGTATATGACCGGGCGCAACCAAACTTTGCGGAAGGCGCCGATGGCCAACCAGAACGACAGTTTCATTGATGAGGTATTCGACGACCTTCGTCGAGAGCGGCTTTTCCGGCTGTATCGCCGTTGGGGCTGGCTGGCGCTGCTGATCGTGCTGCTGATCGTGGGCGGTGTGATCTGGCGCGAATACAGTCAGGCACGCGATGAAACCCGCGCCCGCGACTGGGGCGATGCGGTGCTGGCGGCGGAAGAGACGGGCGATCCGGCGGCGATCATGCAGATCGACCCGGACGGGTCCGAAGGCCGCCGCATCGTCGGCGCATTGCTGGCGGCGGGCGACTGGGCCGAGGCGGGCGGCAAGGATGCCGCGATCGAGGCGCTGCGTGCCGTGGCAAATGATCCCGAAAGCGATACCGCGCTGCAGGATCTGGCAAAGCTGAAGCTGGTGATCCTGCAAGGCGCTGCGATGGAGCCGACCGAACGCGACGAGATCCTGGCACGCCTGTCGCGTGCGGGCGCCCCGTTCGAGCTTCTTGCGCTGGAACAGAAGGCCATCGCGCTGATCGATGCGGGACGCAAGGATGACGCGATCAGCCTGATTCGGCAGATCCAGCAGAAAGACGGGCTGAGCCAGGCCTTGCGTCGTCGCCTGTCCGAGATGATGATCGCTTTGGGCGAAGAGCCCGAAATGACGGAAAGCGCCTCCGCGGGCTGATCGCGGCGGAGCGAAAAAGAAAAGACGAGGGAGAGGCGAGCATGACCGCCACGCTGCGACTGACCTTGGCCATGACCGCTGTTGCATTCGGTCTGTCCGCCTGCGGGGATCGTGAGGTCATCCTGCCCGGTGAACGGCTTGACCCGCTGGCCGTGACCTCGCCCGATGGGCCGGCTATTCAGGGTCCGGCGCCTGTCACCTCGACCGCCCTGTCGCTGGCGGCACCGCGCAGCAATGCCGAATGGACGCAGCGCGGCGGCAATCCCGCGCATCAGCCGGGCCATCCAGCCCTTGGGACGGGCACCACGCAGATCTGGGCGAACAGGATCGGGGCGGCGAATGATCGCCGCCACCGCATCAGCGGCGATCCTGTCGTGGGCGGGGGTTTGGTCTATGCGCTGGACAGCCGCGCGCGGGTGACCGCCTCGGCCGTGTCGGGTGGGACGGCATGGTCCACCGACGTGACGCCTGCGCTGGAAACCTCTTACAGCGTCTCGGGCGGCGGTGTGGCCTATGAATCCGGCAGGGTCTTTGTGACCACCGGCTTTGGCGAATTGGTGGCGCTGGATGCGCGCTCGGGCGGGGTGCTGTGGCGCCAGCGTGTCGATGCGCCGATCGGTGGCGGCCCGGCGGTCCAGAATGGCGTCGTCTATGTCACCGCGCGCAACAATGTCGGCTGGGCGGTTCGGGCCTCGGATGGCAAGGTGCTGTGGCAGACGGCGGGCAACCCGTCGACGGCGGGGATCATGGGCGTGACCGTGCCCGCCGTGCAGGGCGATACGGTGATCTTCGGCTTCTCCTCGGGGCAGTTGATGGCGGTGAATACGGCGGACGGACTGACGCGCTGGACCTCTCAGGTGGCGGGGACGCGGCGTGGCCGCGCCTATACCGCCATCCGCGATCTGACCGGCGATCCGGTGATCTCGGGCGGGAATGTCTATGGTGGCAGCTCTGCCGGGCGGATCAATTCCATCGACTTCGCCACCGGGATCGAGAACTGGTCCAGCCGCGATGGTGCCAACAGCCCGGTGGTCGTTGCCGGCGGTTCGGTCTTTGCGGTGAATGATCAGGCTCAGCTGATCCGTCTGGATGCGGCCAGCGGCGGCGTGATCTGGCGCGTCGACATGCCCTATTATACCGACACCAAGGTCAAGCGGCAGGACAGCATCTATGCCCATTTTGGCCCGGTGCTGGCCGGTGGGCGCCTGTTCGTCGCATCCTCTGACGGGGTGCTGCGGTCTTTCGATCCGCGCTCTGGGCAACTGGTCGGTCAGGCCGCCATCCCCGGCGGCGCGGCCTCGGCCCCTGTTGTCGCAGGGCAAACCCTTTACGTCCTGTCGCGTCAGGGCCAATTGATCGCATTCAGATGAGCTTTACCCTCGCCATTGTTGGCCGTCCCAATGTGGGCAAATCGACCCTGTTCAACCGTCTGGTCGGCAAGAAGCTGGCCCTGGTCGATGACCAGCCCGGCGTCACCCGCGATCTGCGCGAGGGCGCGGGCCGTCTGGGCGATCTGCGTTTTGTCGTGATCGACAGCGCCGGTCTGGAAATGGCCGAGGATGACAGCCTGCAGGGGCGGATGCGCCGCCTGACCGAACGGGCCGTGGACGAGGCCGATGTCTGCCTGTTCGTCATCGACGCCCGGGCGGGGCTGACGGCGGCGGATGAATATTTCGCCGATATCCTGCGCCGCCGGGCCAGACATGTGATCCTTGCCGCGAATAAATCCGAAGGCCGCGCGGGCGAGGCCGGGGCGATGGAAGCCTATGCCCTTGGTCTGGGAGAGCCGCTGCGGATCTCGGCCGAACATGGCGAGGGGATGGACGATCTCTATCGCGTGCTGATGCCGCTGGCCGATCAGATCGAGGCGGATCGCCCCGCGCCCATCGCGGCGGAAACCGACGTGGATCTGTCCGAGGAGGACGCCGAAAGCGGCGAGGGCGAGGAAGACTGGCGCCCTTCGGCCCAGCGTCCGCTGCAACTGGCGGTGATCGGGCGGCCCAATGCCGGCAAATCGACCCTGATCAACAAGATCATCGGCGAAGATCGCCTTCTGACCGGCCCCGAGGCCGGGATTACCCGCGATTCGATCAGCGTGACGACCGATTATATGGGCACGCCCATGCGGATCTTCGACACGGCCGGGATGCGCAAGCGTGCCAAGGTGACGGATAAGGTTGAAAAGCTGTCCGTGGCCGATGGTCTGCGCGCCGTGCGTTTCGCCGAGGTGGTCGTCGTCCTGCTGGATGTCGCGATCCCCTTCGAACAGCAGGATCTGCGTATCGCCGATTTTGCCGAAACCGAAGGCCGCGCCGTGGTTGTTGCGGCGAACAAGTGGGATCTGGAAGACGACAAGCCCGAAAAGCTGAAAGAGCTGCGCGAAAGCTTCGAACGGCTGCTGCCGCAGTTGAAGGGCGCGCCGCTTGTCACCGTCTCGGCCCGCACGGGCAAGGGGCTGGACCGGCTGCATAACGCGATCCTGAAGGCGCATGAGGTCTGGAACCGCCGTGTGTCCACCGCGCGGCTGAACCGCTGGCTTGAGGCCATGACCGAAAGCCACCCGCCGCCGGCACCGGGCGGTCGGCGCATCCGGCTGCGCTATATGACGCAGGTGAAAACGCGCCCGCCGGCCTTTATCGTCAAGGCGACGCATACCGACAAGCTGCCCGACAGCTATCAGCGCTATCTCATCAACGGGTTGCGGCAGGATTTCGACATGCCCGGCACGCCGATCCGGCTGTTCTTTCGCGATCAGGGCAATGACAACCCCTACAGGGCCAAGGCGAACAAGATCAATCAGTCGGGCGCCCTGTCCAAGCACAAGAACCGGCAAAAGCCCAAGGGCAGCTAAGCTAACTGGCTGCCCGGATCAGCATGATGGTCATGGCGGCGATGCTGAAGATCGCGGCCAATGTGATGATCATGTCATTGCCCATGGTCGCCACAGTCAGCCCGCAGAACACGAAGATCAGCGCCACGGCATAGCTGACCCTGTGGTTCAGCTCTGTCTGCACGATGATGCCGAACAGCGCGGCCAGAACCATCACGATGCTGGTGGTGACGGTCATGGACAGGCCCACATGCCCGCACAGCAAAGACAGGATCGTGATCATGCTGATCCCGGTACTCCAGCCCGCGAAATAGCCGATTGCGGGCCTGCGGACCTCGGAATCGTGGAACGCAGCCGCCAGCGCCGCGCTAAGCATGATGATCGCGCCAAGCGCCGCCAAGACCGGACTGTCCTCGTAGATCCAGGGCCAGGCCGCGCCGACGATCAGCGCAATGGTGAAATAGAATCGCGCCCAGCCATTGTCCTGCGAATCGCGATTCACGAATCGGACGATCGCATCCAGCACCAACAGCGCCCAAAGGCTGATCAGCAGGGCCCAGACGACCAGATTATGCGGATGCAGGAACACATGCGGCAGATCGGCAAGGCGCATCGCCTCTGGCACGACCATGCTTGGATACATCAGCAGGCCGCTGGTCAGCGACGCTGTCTGCGCGATGACATCGGTCGTGGGGTGTAACGCATAGGCCAGGGTACTTCCGACGAAGCCCAGTACCGCCGCCAGATAAAGCATATCCTGTGCGCGTTCCATGTGACTCAACGCCCGCAGGGCTTGCGCGGTTTCAGCATGTCAACCTGCCGGGCCTGACTGCATGGGCGATCAGGCGGAAAGCTTGCCATCGGCGCCAAGCCGCGTGGCGCCGCCCAGATAGGGATGCAGCGCCGCCGGGAACAGGACCGATCCATCCGCCTGCTGGCCGTTTTCCAACACCGCGATCAGCGTCCGGCCGACCGCCAGACCCGAGCCGTTCAGCGTATGGACGAATTCCGGCTTGCCGCCGCCTTCGGGGCGATAGCGGGCATTCATCCGCCGCGCCTGAAAATCGCCGCAATAGCTGACACTGCTGATCTCGCGATATTTGTCCTGCCCGGGCAGCCAGACCTCAAGATCATGGGTGATGCGCGCGCCAAAGCCCATATCGCCCGTCGACAGCACCATGGTCCGATAGGGCAGCTCCAGCGCCTCCAGCACCGCCTCGGCGCAGCGGGTCATGCGGGCATGTTCGTCAAGACCGCTTTCGGCATCCGTGATCGACACCATCTCGACCTTCTCGAACTGGTGCTGACGCAGCATGCCGGTGGTATCACGTCCCGCGCTGCCCGCTTCGGACCGGAAGCACTGGCTGTGGGCGACCATCCGGCGCGGCAGGCTGGCCTGATCGACCAGATCGCCATGAACGGTATTGGTCAGCGTCACTTCCGAGGTCGGGACCAGCCAATGCCCCTCGCGCGTCTGATAGCTGTCCTCGCCGAATTTCGGCAATTGGCCGGTGCCGATCATCATGTCTTCCAGCACCAGAACCGGCGTCCATGTCTCTTCCAGATCGTGGCGGCTGACATGCAGATCCAGCATGAACTGCGCCAGCGCACGATGAACCCGCGCCACGGCGCCCTTCAGCAGCACAAAGCGGCTGCCCGACAGCTTGGCGGCGGTTTCGAAATCCATGCCGGGCTTCACGCCCGCGATCTCGAAATGCTCGACCGGGGTGAATTCAAAGCTGCGCGGCGTGCCCCAACGATGCAGCTCGACATTGTCATCTTCATCCGCCCCGTCCGGCACCGTCTCAAGCGGCAGGTTGGGAATGCCCATCAGGAAATCGCGCAACCGGTTATCCAGCATCGCCGCCTCGGCCTGCATTCGCGCCACATCGGCCTTCTTCTCGGCCACCAATTGCCGCAGGCGCTGAAACTCTTCTTCATCGCCCCGGGCCTTGGCGGCGCCGACTTCCTTGCTGGCGCGATTCTGTTCGGCCTGCGCGGTTTCCGCCTCGACGATATGGGCGCGGCGTTCGGCATCCAGCGACAGAACCTGCTCCGATATTCCGCTGAGGCCACGACGTTGCAGCGCCGCATCGAAAGCCTGGGGATTTTCACGGATGGCACGAATATCATGCATGTCTGTCACCGTCTGATTTAGAAATGCCGCCTGCCTAGCGCATCGCGGCTGCCGACAAAAGAGTATCGATTTCTTCTGTGTCTAAATATCCAGAAACGTCACCGATCCGCGACGCCCTTGCCGCCCTGCTGCACTGGAATTCCCGCATGCGCCATCATCTGCGCCAGCAGGGGATAAAATTGGTCTGCACCGGCATAGCCCTCGACCCGGCCAAGCTCGATCCCGTCGCGCAGCAGGATGAAGGTCGGCGTCAGGGCGGGGCGGCGCGCCAGGGCAAGCCCGTCAGGATAGGGCCCGTCTATATTCACCGGCACCAGCGGCGCGCGCCGACCGATCGCCGATCCACCATAGCCCGGACCGATCTCTGCCCGCCAGGCCGCGCAATAGAGACAGCTTTTGCTTTCGACCATCAGCAGCCGCAGCCCCCGGGCCGCATCCGACCAGGCAGGCGCGCCCCGCAAGGCGGTGAAAAGGCAGATGGCAAGAAAACCACGACGGCGCAGCATGGGCGGATCCCTGAAAAGACCTTGGCCCGATCTAGCCCTCTGCCAGCCACACAAGCAAGGCCGCGACCCTTGGCTTTTGACGCATGGCCGCCTATCCACGGTCCAAGCGGCCATGCCGCCATATTGCGACGGGGTCTCATGGACGATCTTCTGAACCCGCTGATTCAGGGCGACCGCCGCGCATTGTCGCGGGCGATCACGCTGATCGAATCGACACGCAGCGACCACCGCGACCGGGCCGTGTCCCTGCTGGCCACTCTGCCGGACCGTCAGGCGCTGCGGATCGGGCTGTCAGGCACGCCGGGCGTCGGCAAATCCACCTTTATCGAGGCATTTGGCACCATGCTGACCGAGGCCGGGCTGCGGGTCGCGGTTCTGGCGGTCGATCCCTCCTCGACCCGCTCGGGCGGCTCGATCCTGGGTGACAAGACGCGGATGGAAACGCTGTCGCGCAATCCCATGGCCTTTATCCGGCCCACGCCCTCCAGCGCGCAACTGGGCGGGGTGGCGCGCCGCACGCGCGAGGCGATCCGCCTGTGCGAGGCGGCAGGCTATGACGTGGTGCTGATCGAAACGGTGGGCGTCGGCCAGTCAGAGACGCTGGTGGCGGAAATGTGCGATCTGTTCGTGCTGCTGCTGGCACCGGCGGGCGGGGACGAATTGCAGGGCGTCAAGCGCGGCATCATGGAAATGGCCGATCTGATTCTGGTCAACAAGGCCGATGGCGATCTGCTGTCCACGGCGCGCCGCACGGTGGCCGATTATGCCGGGGCGTTGCGCCTTCTGCGCAAAAGGCCGCAGGATCCCGAGGGCTTTCCCAAGGCGCTGCCGGTCTCGGCCGCCACGCAGGACGGGTTGCCGAATGCCTGGGCCGAGATGCAGGCGCTGACCGACTGGCGTCGGAAGAACGGGCATTTCGATGAGAACCGCGCCCAGCAGGCCCGCCACTGGTTCATGGCAGAACTGCGGGCAGGGTTGCTGGCACGGCTGGACACGCCCGATGCGCGGGCGCGGCTGGATCAGCTTGGCACGGCAGTGGCCCGGGGCGACGCCGCCCCGGCCGAGGCCGCGCGCCAGATGCTGGATTGGCTGACCAGCACCGCCGCAAAATAAACGCCCGATTTTGCGGCGCCCGCGTGATACGAATCGGCTAGAACAGGGGCAGAGACAAGGAAACCACTCATGCCCGCTTTGCCCGATGATGCCACGCTTTATGCCGCGCTGATGGCCCGCGATCCCGCCTATGAGGGGCGGGCCTTCGTGGGGGTGACGACGACGGGGATCTTCTGCCGCCTGACCTGTCCCGCGCGCAAACCCTTGGCGGCGAATTGCCGTTGGTTCGCCACCGCCGCCCAGGCCGCCGCCGCAGGTTTTCGCCCCTGTCGCCGCTGCTATCCCGTCGGCGCCACGGCCGAGGGCGACCCGATCATCCGCGATCTGACCGCCCGGCTGAAGGCCGATCCCGAGCATCGCTGGTCCGAGGCCGATCTGACCCGGCTGGGCTATGATCCCTCGACCGTGCGGCGGGCCTTCAAGCGGCATTTCGGTGAAAGCTTCCTGACCATGGCCCGCGCCGCGCGTCTGCGCAGCGGGCTGTCGACGCTTCAGAAAGGATCGATGATGATTGATGCACAGCTGGATGCGGGCTTCGATTCCGCATCCGGATTTCGCACCGCGTTCGAGCGGTTGTTCGGCCACGCGCCCCACCAGATGCGCGGCGCGTCCGATCTGCGTGCGGACTGGATCGACACCCCGCTGGGCGGGATGATTGCCATTGCCGATGAAACCAGCCTGCACCTGCTTGAATTTGTCGAACGCAAGGCCCTGCCCGAAGGGCTGCGGAAATTGTCGGCGCTGACGAAAGGCCGGATCGGGCTTGGCCGCACCGCCATCCATGACGCGACCAAGGCGCAGCTGGATCGCTATTTCGCTGGTCAGGCGGCCATGCTGGATGTGCCCGTGGCGCTGCATGGAACCGATTTTCAGCAACAGGTCTGGCGCGCGCTGCAGACCATTCCCGCAGGCGAAACCCGCAGCTATGCCGAACTGGCGGCCCAGATCGGGCGGCCCACGGCGACACGGGCCGTGGCCCGCGCGAATGCCACCAACCGTCTGGCGCTGGTCGTGCCCTGCCACCGCGTCATTGGCGCCGATGGTACGTTGACGGGCTATGCGGGCGGTTTGTGGCGCAAGGAAAAACTGATCGAAATCGAGAGAAGCTATGCAGCCTGATGTTCTGTTTCGCGAGTTGCACCAGCCCGGCCGCCCGCTGGTCCTGTTCAATATCTGGGATGCAGGCTCTGCCCGGGCCGTGCAGGAGGCCGGGGCCAGCGCCCTGGCCACCGGCAGCGCATCCGTTGCAGGCGCGCTTGGCTATGAGGACGGGCAGGAACTGCCGCTGGATCTGCTGCTGACGGTCGTGCGGCGGATCCGCCAAAGCTCGGATCTGCCGCTGAGCGTGGATTTCGAGGCGGGCTATTCCGATGACCTGAACCAGATTGCCGCGAATGCAGCCAGATTGCAGGATCTGGGCGTGGTCGGCATCAATCTGGAGGATGGCATCCCGCCCGAACAAGGCATCCGCCCGGCCCGCGAACATGCTGCGCGAATCGCGGCCATCCGCGACAGGACCGACCTTTTCGTCAATGGCCGCACCGATCTGTTCCTGCAAAACCCGGCCACGCGGCATGCCGATCTGATAGAGGATGCACTGGCCCGTGCCAGCCTTTATGCGCAGGCCGGGGCAGGGTGCTTTTTCGCGCCCGGTCTGGCCGATGCCGGTCTGATCGCGACCCTGTGCCGCGAATGTCCCTTGCCGGTCAACATCATGGCCGCGCCCTCGGCACCACCGGCGAACGAACTGGCGGCGCTGCAGGTTGCGCGGATCAGCCACGGGCCCTTCCCGTGGCGGGCCGCAATGGCAGCGCTGACACAGGCGGCGGGCGAAGAATTCAGGATTCTCGCTTGACCTTTCCGCGGGGTTTTTGTAACCACCCGCAAACGGAATTCCGGGCGCTGCCACGCGGCGCCCTTTCACATTGGGACGGACCCTTCTGCCGGGAACGCCCGCTAAGCTGAGACGAAGGATAGAAACCATGTCGCGCGTTTGCGAACTGACCGGCAAAGGTCCGATGACCGGCAATAACGTTAGCCACGCTAACAACAAGACCCGTCGTCGCTTCCTGCCGAACCTGAACGATGTCACGCTGACCTCGGAAGCTCTGGGCCGCAACTATTCGCTGCGCATTTCCGCAGCCGCCCTGCGCTCGGTCGATCACCGTGGCGGTCTGGATGCCTTCCTGGCCAAAGCCAAGGATGCCGACCTGTCCGAGCGTGCGCTGAAAATCAAGCGTGAGCTGGTCAAGAAATCGGCCGACACCGCAGCCGCGCTGTCCTGATTTCGGCACATACGCCGATGCGATCGGGCCCTGTCAGAAATGACAGGGCTTTTCGCATTTGCAGCAAAGTGAATTGCGGGGACGGTCCCGGGCAGCTATAGCATCGCTGTTCCCTGGGAGAACCTGTTGAGACCCTTTGGCTATCTTGCGCTGATCCTGTGTATCGTGCTGACCAGCATCGGTCTTGGCGCGGCGCGCGGCACTGCGATGGTCGGCGGTCAGGTCGTGCTGTGCATCGGCGAGGCTGTCGTCGTGGTCGACCGTCCCGATGCGCCCGGTCGCCTTCGCGCGCATATCTGTCCCGACATGTCGCTGTCCTTGCTGGCGGGCACCATTGCCGAGGCCCCGGCCGACGGCGACCGCGTGGCCCATGCCGTGCGGATCGCGCTGCGACAGGAAGCTGCCCTTGTCAGCCGAGCAACCCCTTCGGGGATTGCCCGCGCGCCTCCTGCGCTTTGATCTTTCCGAAAGATATCAACGCGTAGAAAGAGGAATATGATGAAACGCCAAATATTTGCCGCTGTTGCGGCCATGATGCCCCTGACCGCCTTTGCCCATGACGGGGTTTCGGTCGAGAATGCCTATGTCCGCAGCTCCAACCCGAAAACCGCCGGGGCCTTCATGGTTCTGGACAATCACCGCGAGACGGCCTGCACGCTGGTCGGGGCGTCCTCGGACGCGGCCAAGCGGGTCGAGCTGCATACCAATCTGGAAACCGATGGCGTCATGAAGATGATGAAGGTCGAAGAGGGCTTCCCGGTCGAGGCGCAATCCACCCGCGCGCTGGCCCGTGGTGGCGATCATGTGATGATGATGGGGGTGACCCAGCCTCTCAGCGATGGCGATGTGGTCAATCTGACGCTGGATTTCGGCGATTGCGGCACGATCGAGGTCGAGGCCCCGGTCGATAACCAGCGCAGCCCGGAAGAGGCCGCGATGCCGGTTGAAAAGGACGATGCCGACCATAGCGGTCACTGAACCATGCGCGGGGCGGTCCGCCGGGCCGCCCCGTCACCGCTGTTGCAGCAGCGCGACGACCGCAGGCCCAAGCGCCTGAACCATCAGTTCCACCCCCTTGGCCGAGGGATGTAGCCCGTCGGCCAGTACCAGATCGCGCCGTGCCTCTCTGGGCCGTGCTGCCAGCGGGGCGTAAAGATCCGGCAGCAGCGGGACGCCATGGCGCGCCGCCAACCGGGGCCATAGGTCGATCCAGCCCTGCCGCCATGCCGGTTCGCCCCGTGTCGGGTGGACGCCGACCAGCAGCACCGGGCGTCCCCCCGCCCGCGCGGACCGCAGGATCGCGTCCATATTCGCCTCGGCCTTGCGGACGCTCCACCCAGCCAGCATGTCATTGCCCCCCAGTTCCACCACCACGGCATCAGGGCGATGGCGGGCCAGCGACCATCCGATCCGCACCCGCCCGCCATAGGTGGTGTCGCCGGACAGACCGCCATTCAGCACCCTTGCCGCGATGTTGCGACGGTTCAGGTAGCTTTGCAGGCGCGGCACAAGGCCGCGTCCGCGTGGCAGGCCATAGCCTGCCGTCAGGCTGTCGCCGAAGATCAGCAGCCGCCTTGTCGGCTCCTCAGCCGCCACGATGCAGGGCAGGGCCAGTGCCGCCGCCGTCAGCGACAGAAAGCGCCGACGCCCGGTCATGCCGCCCGCCTGAGCCGCAGGGCATTGCCGACCACGAAGACCGAGGACAGCGCCATCGCCCCCGCCGCCAGCATCGGCGACAGTTGCGGCCCGCCAAAGGGCACCAGCACGCCCATCGCCACGGGGATCAGCGCGGTATTATAGGCAAAGGCCCAGAACAGGTTCTGGCGAATATTACGCATCACCGCGCGTGACAGGCGTATTGCCTGCGGAACTGCGGACGGATCGCCCGACATCAGCACGACATCCGCCGATTCGATGGCGATATCCGTGCCCGTGCCGATGGCGATGCCGGTATCTGCGGCCGCCAAGGCGGGCGCGTCATTGATGCCATCGCCAACGAAGACAGAGCCTTCGCCCATCTCTTGCACGGCCTTCAGCTTGTCATCGGGCAGCAGGCCGCCCTGCACCTGATCGATGCCGATCTGCTGGCCGACGCTTTCGGCCGTGGCCTGAACATCGCCCGACAGCATCACCACCTGCAGGCCCAGATCATGCAGCGCGGCGACAGTCGCGGCAGCTTCGGGACGGATCGGATCGCTGAGCGCCAGCGTGGCGCGGTGCTGGCCATCCAGCGCGACATGAACGGGTGTGACGCCCTGCGCGTCAGGCAGATCCGGGGCAAGGGTGATCCCGGCCTCGGACAGCGCTGCGGCATTTCCGATCAGCAGGTCATGCCCCTCGACAACCGCCGACAAGCCACGTCCCGGCTTTGCCTCAACCTGGCTGGCCGGGGGCAGGTCCAGCCCGCGATCCGCCGCTGCCGTCAGGATGGCATTCGCCAGCGGATGTTCCGACTGCGCCTCTGCCGCGGCGGTCAGGCGCAGGATCTGATCCTCGGCCATGCCATCGGTCCAGAGGCTGGTCAGTTCCGGCCGTCCCAATGTCAGCGTCCCGGTCTTGTCGAACGCGATCCGCTGCGCCTCGGCCAGACGTTGCAACCCGTCGCCGCGCCGGAACAGGATCCCCAGCTGCGCGCCGCGACCGGTGCCCACCATGATCGAGACCGGCACCGCCAGGCCCATCGCACAGGGGCAGGCGATGATCAGCACCGCCACCGCCGCGACGACGGCATGGGCCAGATCGGGACCAAAGATCATCCACAGCGCAAAGGTCAGCAGCGCAAGGCCGATAACCACGGGCACAAAGACCCGCGTGACCCGATCGACCAGCGCCTGCACGGGCAGCTTGCCGGCCTGCGCCTCTTCGACCATCTGCACGATCCGCGACAGGGTCGTATCCGCGCCGGTTGCCGTCACGCGATATGTCAGGGCAGAACTGCCATTGACCGTGCCCCCCGTCACCGCATCGCCCACGGTTTTGCTGGCCGGGATCGGCTCTCCGGTCAGCATGGCCTCATCCACGCTGCCGCTGCCTTCGGTGATGATCCCGTCCACCGCCACCCGTTCGCCGGGTGCCAGACGCAAAAGATCGCCGGGGCGCAGATCGGCCACAGGCACGGTGACAGCCTCGCCGTCGCGCAGCAATGTGGCGCTGTCGGGGGCCAGTTCGATCAGCGCGCGAATGGCCTGACCGGCCTGACCCTTTGCCCGGGCCTCCAGCCAGCGGCCCATCAGGATCAGCGTGACGATCACCGCCGCCGCCTCGAAATAGACGAAACGAGAGCTTGCGGGCACCAGTGATGGCATCAGCGTGACCGTGGCCGAATACAGAAAGGCGGCGCCTGCCCCCAGGGCGACCAGGCTGTTCATCTCGGGCGCGCCGCGCAGCAGGGCGGGAATGCCGGTGGTAAAGAACTGCCGCCCCGGACCGGCCATCACCAGCGCCGTCAGGACCATCTGCATCAGCCACAGCGGCTGTTGCCCGATGGTGCCGTAAAGCCAGTGATGCAGGACCGGGAACAGATGGCCGCCCATCTCGGTCAGGAAGACGGGCAGGGTCAGCGCCAGCGCGATCAGAAAGCGCCGCTTCAGGGCCTGCGCCTCATCCCGGTGCGGATCGGAACGGTCGCGGGCTGGCGTATCGGCGGCGGGCCGGGCCGGATAGCCCAGTGCCGTCACCGCATCGGCCAGCGCCTGCGGCGACAGGTCGGGCGGGTGGCGGATGGTGGCGCTGTTCGACACCAGATTGACCTTCACATCGGTCACCTCGGGCCGGGCGGTCAGGCCGCGCTCGATCCGGCCCGCGCAAGAGGCGCAGCTCATCCCCTCGATCTGGATCTTGGTGGTGACCCATTCGGCGGGATAGCCCGCATCGCGCAGCGCGGCGTCGATATCGGGCAGGCTTGCGCCCGCGACCGAAAGATGCGCGCGCTTGGTGACAGGATTGACCGAGATGTCGCGCACACCCGGCAAGGCCGTCAGCGCACGCTCTACCCGGCCCGCGCAGGCCGAGCAGGTAATCCCCGGGATCGAAAGATTCAGTTCAGATGTGGTCATGGTTGTTTCCAGAAATCATGCGTTTGAAAGCGGGCATGTTCGGGAAACGAGGGGGCGCTTGCGGCCGTGCCGGATCGTGGATCAGCAGTTGCGGGCGTGCCGTGTCACGCGCATCGCGCAACATCCGCAGACCGGCAGGCAGTTCCGCCAGACGGTTGCGGCTGGTTTGGTGGCACCGGCACGCACGATCCCCGCGACCGCGGCACAGATGCCGGGGGCGGGGGGCTGGCCTGCGCGGGGCTTTCGCCGCGCGGCAACAGGATGCGGTTTCATGTGCCATGAGGCAAAGATGTGACCAATCGGGCGCGCCTTCAAGAGCCTCGGCCATCACAACACCGACGTGAATTGCCTTTGTGCCATAATTCGCAGTAAATAAAGGCCAAGACGCAAAATAAACGCAGAACACAGGACGAGCATCCATGAAACGTCGTGAAGTCATGTCGCTGGCCGTGCCGCTGGTCGCGACGGTTGTTTTTGGCCCTGCGCTGGTACAGGCCCAGCAGGCAGGCGCTGACCCCTATGCCCCGACCGAGGTCGCCATTCGCGAGGATTTCGAGGTTGGCAGCATCGTGGTGGTCAGCAAGGATTTCTTCCTCTACCACGTCGTCGCGCCGGGTCGCGCGATCCGTTATGGCGTGGCCGTGGGCCGGGACGAGCTGGTCTGGAAGGGCAAGGCCACCATCGGCCGCAAGGTCGAATGGCCAAGCTGGCGCCCCACGCAGGACATGATCAAGCGCAACCCCGGCCAATATGCGAAATGGGCCGATGGCATGCCGGGTGGCCCGACCAACCCGCTGGGCGCGCGGGCGCTGTATCTTTACGATGCCAGGGGCAATGATACCGCCATCCGCATCCACGGCACCACGCAGCCCGGATCGATCGGCAGCGCTGTTTCCAACGGCTGCCTGCGCATGCGCAACGAGGCAGTGATGTCGCTGTTCGATCAGGTTCCGCTGGGCACGCCCGTCTACGTTTTCTGACCCTTGGCCCTGACACTGACACGCGTTCTGGACCCCGCCTTTGCGGGGTTCGATAATATTATCGACGTGCGTGCGCCCGCCGAATATGCCGAAGATCATCTGCCCGGCGCGATCAACCTGCCGGTGCTGAGCGATGACGAACGCGCACAGGTCGGCACGATCTACAAGCAGGTCTCCCCCTTCGACGCCCGCAAGATCGGCGGTGCGATGGTGGCGGCCAATGCCGCGCGCCATATCGCCGGGCCATTGGCGGATCGCGATGGATCGTGGCGGGCGCTGATCTATTGCTGGCGGGGTGGCCAGCGTTCGGGCAGCTTTGAGACGATCCTGGCCCAGATCGGCTGGCGCGTTGACCGGGTCGAGGGCGGCTATAAAAGCTGGCGCAAGCTGGTGGTCGCGCGGGTGCAGGATCATCCCATGCCCGCGCCCGTGGTGGTGCTGGACGGCAATACCGGCAGCGGCAAGACCGCGATTCTGGGCCGTCTGGCGGCGCGGGGCGTGCAGATCATCGATCTGGAGGGGCTGGCAAATCATCGCGGCAGCCTGTTCGGCGCCATGCCCGGCGGTCAGCCCGGCCAGAAGATGTTCGAAAGCCGTCTGGCTTTGGCGATCGAGGCGCTGGACCCGTCCCGTCCGGTGGTGGTCGAGGCGGAAAGCAGCCGGATCGGCAATCTCAACATCCCGAAATCGGTCTGGCAGTCGATCTGCGCCGCGCCCCGGATCCGGCTGGATATCCCGGTCGAGGCGCGCGCCCGCTTTACCGCTGACAGCTATCGCGACATGTCGGCCGATCCTGACCAGATTGCGGCAATTCTGTCCGCCATGTCGGGGCTGCATCCTTCCGAGCGGATCCTGACATGGCAGCAGCAGGCGGCAGAGGGCCAATGGACCCGACTGGCGCATGGGCTGCTGAACGATCACTACGATCCGCGCTATCACCGCCACCGCGCGCGCCATGATGACGGGCGCGGCCACGTGGTCGCGCTGTCAGACCTGACGGATCTCGATCTGGCCGCCGCGCGGGTCGAGGCAGCGCTGGCGCATCTGCACCCGGCGGGGCGGGGCTAGAAAGCCCCCTCAGCCATCGCGCAGGAACCGGCGCAGCACCCGTTCCAGCTTGGCCGCACCCAGCGGCGCCATGGCCTTGGTGTGGTCATGGCTGATCGATTCATCGCTCAGCCCGGCGCCCATATTGGTGATGACCGACACCGCGGCACAGCGCAGGCCCAGAAAACGGCCCAGAATGATCTCTGGCACGGTGGACATGCCGACCGCATCGGCGCCAAGGATCTGCACGGCGCGGATTTCGGCCGGGGTTTCAAAGCTGGGGCCGGAAAACCAGCAATAGACGCCTTCGGACAGATCGACACCTTCTTTGACCGCCGCGCGTTGCAATGCGGCGCGCATCCTGGCGTCATGCGCATCGGTCAGCGGTACGAACCGCGCATCGGTCTGTTCCCCGATCAGCGGATTGTTTCCGGCGAATGCGATGTGATCCCGCAGCAGCATCAGCCCGCCCGGCTGGATATCTTCGCGCACGGAACCGGCCGCGTTGGTCAGGATCAGCTTCTCGCAGCCCAGATCGCGCAGCACCTCCAGCGGCAGGCGCATGGCGTCGGGCTTGCCGCTTTCATAGTAATGCGCGCGGCCGCCGAAAATGGCGACGCGGTGGCCCTCCAGCTCGCCGATGACCAGTTGCGGTACATGGCCCGACACACCCGCATGCGGAAAGCCCGGCAGGTCGGAATAGGGGATGGCGACGCCGTCCACCGTGCCGGACAGATGGCCCAGACCGGATCCAAGGATCAGGCCGAATTCGGGCGGCTCTGCCCCGGCCCTTGCGCGAATGACTGCGGCAAGTTCAGCGCTCTTTGACATAGGGTTCTCCTCCTGCGCGCGGCGGAATTGCGCGACCGACAAAACCGGCAAGGATGATCACGGTCAGGATATAGGGCAAGGCATTCATGAACATCGACGGTATCGTAATCGGCCCCAGTTCCAGATTGGGGTAACGGTTGGCAATGGCCTCAAGCAGGCCAAAAAGGAACGTGGCAAATAGCGCGTTCCACGGTCGCCATTTTGCAAAGATCAGCGCCGCCAGCGCGATAAAGCCGCGCCCGGCGGTCATTTCCTTCACGAAGCCCGCTGACAGGCCGGTCGCCAGATAGGCCCCGGCAATGCCGCACAGCACGCCGCAGATGATCACCGCCGCATAGCGCAGCCGCGTCACCGAAACGCCGGCCGTATCGACCGAAGCCGGGTTTTCGCCCACCGCCCGCAGGCGAAGGCCGAAACGGGTGCGAAACAGCACCCACCATGTCAGCGGCACACAGATAAAGGCCACATAGACAAGGATCGAATGACCCGAGATCAGATCGGCATAGACCGGCCCGATAAACGGCACGTCGCGGATACTGTCGGCGAAGGGCAGGGTGATTTCATTGAAGCGCGCATTGCCCTGAAGCGAGGGCGTGCGCCCGCCAAGGCCAAAGATCTTCTGCCCCAGCAGCACCGTCAGCCCCGAGGCCAGAAAATTGATCGCCACCCCCGAAATCAGCTGGTTCCCCATGAAGGTGATCGAGGCCAGCCCGTGGATCATCGACAGCGCCAGCGACCCCCCGATCCCGGCCAGAAGGCCCAGCCAGGCGCTGCCCGTCAGATAGGCGACCGAGGCGGCGGTAAAGGCCGCCATCAGCATCTTGCCTTCCAGACCGATGTCAAAAACGCCCGCGCGTTCCGAATAAAGCCCGGCAAGACAGGCCAGCAGCAAGGGGGTCATCAGCCGGATGGCGGAATCGAGGATCTGGATGATTGTGGGAAAATCCATGGCTCAACTCCGATCTGTTGCCAGCCGGATGGCGACATAGGTAAGAAAGACGCCGATCGACGCCTCGATCCAGCGGCGGGCGTGATCATAGGCCAACCGGAACGGCGACGAGGACAACAGCACCGCATAGGCGGCATGCCCCGCAAGGGACAACAGGAAGGCGCCGGTGATGAAGGTGGCGACCACCGGGGCGGGGGCCGATTGCGTGGCCCCGACCGAGGCGATGGCCAGCCAGAAAACAATCGCCTTGGGATTGGTGATCTGCATCAGATAGCCCATCAGAAAGGCCCGCCACGGGTTCGGCGCATGGGCGCGGCGTTGCACGGCGACTACTGGCGGTTCGGCCGCGCGGCGAAAGGCCTTGATGGCCAGCCACAGCAGATAAGCCGCCCCGGCCATGCGGATCAGGGTCGAGAGCCAGGCGACCCGCTCCATCAGCAGGCCCAGACCCTGCGTGGTGGCCAGCGCCAGACAGGCTGCGCCGAAGGCAATGCCGACCGAGGCGGCCAGCGCGCGGGCGCGGCCCTGCGACAGCGCAATACCCAGAAGCAGCGCGACACCCGGTCCCGGCGAGGCGACCGAGACGGCCTGGATCGCATAAGCCGCGCCGAAGCCCGGCAGCCAGGGGATCAGCCAGTCCATCACGCGCCTTCCTTCCTGCGCAGCGCCATGAAGATCCGTTCAAGCGGCATGCGCACCATATTGTCCAATGCGCCGGTAAACAGGATGACAAGCGCCTGTATGACGATGATCAGCTCGCGCGGGATCGTGGTCCACAGCGCCAGCTCTCCACCGCCCTGATACAGAAACCCGAACAGCAGCGCGGCCAGAAACACGCCGAAAGGATGGTTGCGCCCCATCAGCGCCACGGCGATGCCGATGAAGCCCGCCCCCTCGACCGAGTTCAGGACCAGACGCTCTGCCTCGCCCATGACATTGTTGATGGCCATCAGACCGGCCAGCGCGCCCGAGATCAGCATGGCGATAACGGTGATCCGCACCGGCGAGATCCCGGCATAAAGCGCGCCCGGCTCTGATTTGCCGAAGGCGCGGATCTCATAGCCCAGACGCGTGCGCCAGATCAGCAGCCAGACCAGAAAACAGGCGATGATCGCAATCAGGAAGGTGATATTGACCGGCGTGTGCTTGCCCCATTCGATGCCCAGACCGGCGGCCATATCGCTCAGCTTGGGCAGATGCGTGCCCTCGGGGAAGCGGGCCGAGGCCGGGTCCATGCTGCCCACCGGCCGCAGGATATTGACCAGCACATAGTTCAGAAGCGCGGCGGCGATGAAGTTGAACATGATGGTGGTGATAACGATATGGCTGCCGCGCTTGGCCTGCAGCCAGGCCGGGATCAGCGCCCAGGCCGCGCCGAACAGCGCCGCGCCGATCATGGCGGCAGGCAGTGCAATGCCCCAATGCGGCCAGGGCAGCGCCAGACAGACCAGCGCCACGCCAAGCCCGCCCATCATCGCCTGACCCTCGCCGCCGATATTGAACAGGGCGGCGTGATAGGCGACCATCACCGCCAGCCCGGTGAAGACGAAATTCGTCGTGTAATACAGTGTGAAACCCCAACCATAGCTGGAGCCAAGCGCCCCCTCGACCATGGTTTTCATCGCTTCCGAGGGGCTTTCCCCGATGGCCAGAATGACCAGCGCGGAAATGCCCATGGCCAGGATCAGGGAAATCAGCGGCGTCAGGATCACATCGGCCCATTTCGGCATCTTGTCCATCAGGCCGGCTCCTCTGGCAATGTCTCGACATGGCGGTGATCGGGGGGAATGCCCGCGCTGGCGGGGGTGTGTTCGGTATCGGTGACACCCGCCATCAGCAGGCCCAGTTCCCCGGTCGTCGTCTGGTCGGGTATGCGTTCGCCCATGATCCGGCCGTCGAACATCACCGCGATCCGATCCGACAGGGCCAGAATCTCGTCCAGTTCGACGCTGACCAGCAGCACCGCCTTGCCCGCATCGCGCAGTTCCACGATCCGCTTGTGGATGAATTCGATGGCGCCGATATCGACGCCGCGCGTCGGCTGGCCGATCAGCAGCAGATCGGGGTCACGCTCGATTTCGCGGGCCACGACGATCTTCTGCTGGTTGCCGCCGGAAAAGTTCCGCGCCGCAAGCTGGGCATTGCGGGGGCGGACGTCGAAATGTTCCATCTTCTCTTCGGCATCGGCCAGGATGGCGGCGTTGTCCATCAGCAGGCCCTTGTTGTATTCCGGCGCCCGGTGATAGCCGAAGGCGGTGTTTTCCCAGGCGGTGAAATCCATGATCAGCCCCTCGACCTGCCGATCCTCGGGGATATGGCCGATGCCCCGCGCCCGGCGTGTCGCGGCGTCCGATTTCGTGCCGGTGAGGTCCAGTTCCTGCCCGTTCATGCGGACCGAGCCGCTGACCTTGCTGCCCTTTTCGGGATAGCCGCCCAGCAGTTCCAGCAATTGCGTCTGGCCATTGCCCGACACACCCGCAATGCCCAGAATTTCGCCCGCGCGGATGTCAAAGCTGATCTTGCGCAGCCGTTCGACGCCTTCATCATCGACCAGTTTCAGGTCGCGGACCTCAAGGATCGGGTCGCCCGGTGTCGCGGGGGCCTTGTCCACGTTCAGCAGCACCTTGCGGCCGACCATCAGTTCGGCCAGTTCGGCGGGGCTGGTTTCGGCGGTCTTGACCGAGGCGACCATCTCGCCACGGCGCATCACGCTGACATTATCGGTGATCTCCATGATCTCGCGCAGCTTGTGGGTGATCAGGATGATCGTCTTGCCCTCGGCCCGCAGCCCTTCGAGGATGCGGAACAGGTGATCGGCCTCGGCCGGGGTCAGCACGCCGGTGGGTTCGTCCAGGATCAGGATATCGGCCTGACGGTACAGCGCCTTGAGGATCTCGACCCGCTGCTGGTGGCCGACCGAAAGCTCTTCGATCATCTCATCGGGATCGACATTCAGCTGATATTCCTCGGCCAGCTGTTTCAGCACGCCGCGCGCCTTGGCCAGCGAGGGGCGCAGAAGGGGGCCATCCTCGGCCCCCAGAATGATGTTTTCCAGCACCGTGAAGTTCTGAACCAGCTTGAAATGCTGGAACACCATGCCGATGCCGCTGCGAATGGCGGTCTGGCTGTCGGTGATGGTGATGGGCGTGCCATTGACCCGGATCTCGCCGCTATCGGGCTTGTAGAAGCCATAGAGGATCGACATCAGCGTGGATTTCCCCGCGCCGTTTTCGCCGATGATCCCGTGGATCGTGCCCTTGGGCACCCTGAGCGAGATGTTCCTGTTCGCCTGCACCGGCCCGAATGATTTCGAGATCCCGCGCAACTCGATGGCGGCGGGGGCGGCCGTGTCCGGCTGCCCCTTCCGGTCAATGGCATCGCTGCTCATCAGCTGGCCGGGCAGCTGTTATCGGCCATGTAGTCATGCACCTGGATTTCGCCGGATGCGATCTTGGCCTTGGCCTCTTCCACGGCGGCCAGCATCTCGGCATTGACCAGCGGCTGGTTTGAATCGTCGATGGCCACATCCACGCCGCCCGCCGCCAGATCCATGACCTTCACGCCCGGTTCCAGATCCATGCCTGCGGTGAAGGCGTCAAAGACGGCATTGTCCACGCGCTTGACCATCGAGGTCAGCACCTTGCCCGGATGCAGATGGTTCTGGTTGCTGTCGACGCCGATGGACAGGATGCCCTCATCCGCGGCGGCCTGCAGAACGCCGATCCCGGTGCCGCCCGCTGCGGCATAGATCACATCCGCACCCTGTGATTTCTGCGCCTTGGCCAATTCGCCGCCCTTGACCGGGTCGTTCCAGGCGGCGGGTGTGGTGCCGGTATAGTTGATCAGCACCTTGCCATCGGGCGCGGTCGCCATGAAGCCCTGCGCAAAGCCGCATTCGAATTTGTGGATCAGCGGGATATCCATGCCGCCGATAAAGCCCGCAGTCTTGGTTTCCGAGGCCATCGCCGCCATGATCCCGGCCAGATAGCTGCCCTGTTCTTCCGCAAAGACCACCGATTGCACATTGGGCTGTTCCACCACCATGTCGATGATGGCGAATTTCGTGTCGGGATAATCCGGGGCGATCTTGGTCAGCACATCGCCAAAGGCAAAGCCGGTCATCACGATCGGGTTGGCGCCGGTTTCCGCCAGCCGACGCAGGGCCTGTTCGCGCTGCGCCTCGGACTGCATCTCCAACTCTTTATAGCTGCCCCCGGTTTCCTCGACCCAACGTGTCGCGCCGTTGAAGGCGGCCTCGTTGAAGGATTTGTCGAATTTTCCGCCCAGGTCATAGATCAGCGCGGGATCGGCCGAAGCCAGACCCGACGACAAAGCCGTCACGGCCGCACCCGCCAGAAGCGTTTTCATCAGGGACATAAGGAACCTCATCCTGTTGTTGCGGGCGATTCAGATCGCCCTTTTGATGCGCCAATTTGGGACGATAGTTCGCAACTGGTCAACCGGCTTATTCGGCGGGTTTCAGCGCCAGCCGCATCAGGATCGCATCAAGATCAGGACCGTAATAATTCCGCCTGCACCCCTCTTGTTGCCAGCCGGTCGCGCGGTAAAGCGCCAGCGCCGCCGTATTTTCGGAGGCGACTTCCAGAAAGGCGGTCGCAGCGCCCCTTGTCCTGGCCTCGGCCAGAAAATCACCGACCAGCGCCCGGCCCGTGCCTGACCGGCGGGCATCGGGATCGACGGCGATGGTCAGCAACTCGGCCTCATCCGCGATCACCCTGCCCAGCAGAAAGCCGTCCGGGCGATGGGTCAGAAAGGTGCCGGTGGTCGAAAGGATGTCGGTGAATTCCGCCTCGTTCCACGGGCGCGGGGTGGAAAAGCAGCGGGCATGCAATCTGGCAAGCGCTGCGGGCGTCACGGCAGGATCACCGGCGCCGGTTCGCGCGAGGGGGCGGCATCGGCCGGGCGCAGATAGATCGGCGCGGGGCGGGGATGCGGCTGGTCGCGGCGCTGCAGGGCCAGCCGGGCAATGGCCTCGGCCACGGGCATGGCGGGGAGGACGGGCGGCAGGCCGGGGGGCAGGGTTTCCGTCGTTGCCTGCTGCGGCAGGCCGGGCGCGCCCGCGCCGAAATCCTGCCAGAGAAGCTGATCCTTGCGCAGCGGCAGCACGATCCGGCAGGGCCGGGGCAGGCCGTGGGCTGCGGCCTCGGTCGCGCTGATGCCGATGGCGGGGATGCCCAGCGACAGCGCCAGACCGCGCGCCGCCGCCACCGCAATGCGGATGCCGGTGAAGTTGCCGGGGCCGGTGCCCACCCCGATCACCGCCAGATCCGGCCAGTCCAGACCGGCCTGCGACAGCAATTCTTCCAGCAACGGAAACAGGCGTTCGGCCTGACCCTTGGCCATGTCTTCATGGCGGCTGGCCAGCACCTGATCGCCGCATATCAAAGCGGCCGCGCAATGCGCGGCCGATGTGTCAAAGCCAAGGCCGACGGGGTTACGCAACCGGGCGCACCTCGATCACCTCGGGGATATAGTGGCGCAGCAGGTTCTCGATCCCCATTTTCAGCGTCAGCGTCGAGGACGGGCAGCCCGCGCAGGCGCCCTGCATATGCAGATAGACAATGCCGCGGTCAAAGCCGTGAAAGGTGATGTCGCCCCCGTCCTGCGCCACGGCGGGGCGCACACGGGTATCCAGCAGTTCCTTGATCTGGCCCACGATTTCGGCATCTTCGCCATCATGGCTGGCATGGCCGCCAGCGGCGACTGCATCGCCTTCGACCGCCTGTGCGCCCGATTGGAAATGCTCCATGATCGCGCCCAGGACCGAGGGTTTCAGGTGATCCCAGGGTGTTTCGTCGCTTTTCGTGACCGTGACGAAATCACGGCCCAGAAAGACGCCGGTGACGCCCTCGACGGCAAAGATCCGGCGCGCCAGCGGCGATTTCGCGGCGCTTTCAGCCTCGGGGAAATCGGCGGTGCCGCTGGCAAGCACCACATCGCCCGGAAGAAACTTCAGGGTTGCGGGATTCGGCGTGGTTTCGGTCTGGATGAACATGCGAACGCTCCTTTGCGCCAGATATGGCGATGCTTGGCGCATGGGTCAAGTTTTCGCGGCCAGATAAGAAACGGAAAGATGGATAACAAATGCATGTTTGGGCGCGGGGGCCCGGCCCGTCGCGGTCCGGGGGATGACGGCGCTATCGCAGGTGATATGTCAGCGCGCTTTTCACCAGCAGCGCCAGACGGTCCAACGCGAGCCTGTCGCCCGGTCTGAAATGGATGGCGCGATTGCCCTCATAGGTGAAATCATCGGGGAAAAGCGCCTGAAAATCTGACAGAATCGTTGTCTGGCAATGGGTGTACAGCGCAAAGCCGCCCTGCTTTGGCAACCCAAGCCGGATGGTCGAGCCGGATTTCGGTTCAACGGTCAGATAGGCGGGTTGACCCCATTTCAGCGTCTCGCGCAGTTTCCCGACGCCCTCTGTCCGCGCCGCGACCTGAAAGATCATCTCGCGCAGCTGAAGCAGGCCGGGGCGGGCATGGTCGGGAAAACCGGCAAAGATGCGCTGGACCTGCGGATCCTCGAATGCGGTGGTCACGGGCGTCGCCCCCCGGCTGGTCCGGCGCGGGCCGGTCAGGTGATGGTTTCCAGCCGTTCCTTGGACAGATCGCTGGGCACGATGGTGATCGGGCAGGGCAGGTTCGTTTCTCGCATCAGGCGAGTCAGGATCGGGTTCTGCGCCGATTTGTCAGAGGAGTTCAGCCCGATTGCCAGAATCCCGATTTCGGGATCCTCATGCAGCAGCCGGATCAGCTCCTCGCCCGGATCGCCTTCGCGGATGATCAGTTCCGGCTCTACCTTGGGGCGGGCGCGCATCCATTTGGCGTAAACTTCGTAATGCGCTTCGATTCGTTCATGCGCTTCGGCGCGCATGACATCCGCGACGCCAAAGCCGTGCTGAATGTCGGATGTCGGAATCACCGAAAGGATCAAGACCTTACCGTCCGAATTTGCAGCACGCATCGCCGCGAAACGCATGGCATTCAGACTTTCTTGGCTATCATCAAGTAAAACAAGGAATTTCCGCATGGACGGCGCTTTCGCTGTAACGGTATCGCGGAAAGAGTGGCTTATATGTCATGGTCGCGCAAGTCATTCGGCTGATTTCCGCAACCCCCAGTTTTCTTAATCATAACGATATGCTACGCGCTTTTAGGAACATGAACCAAGGCGAGCGGACCGCGTCGTGACCATTCACCACGATTGGGATAAGGCTGAAGCTGCAAGGCTGAAGGGGCTGACTGCGCCGAAGATGGCGTGGTTCCTTGGCGAAGCAGGTTCGACTGACGCGAACCCGACCCCCACTTACAAGCGGGTGTTCGATTTCTCATTCGCGCTGCTTCTGCTGATTCCACTGTCGGTGGTAATGGGGCTGGTCGCGCTGGTCTTGCTGCTGGTACAGGGCAGGCCGATCTTTTACACGGCGCATCGCATGCGTTCGCCCTCGGAATCCTTCACCCAGCTGAAATTCCGCACCATGTTGCAGGAAGACGGCGATTTCGGCGCGACCGGTGCGCATAAGCATTGGCGGATCACGCCGGTGGGGCATTTCCTGCGCAAGACCCGCATCGACGAATTGCCGCAACTGTTCAATATCCTGCGCGGCGATATGAGCTTTGTCGGCCCGCGCCCGCCGCTGCGCGAATATGTCGAGCGCTTCCCAAGCGTCTATACGCAGGTTCTGAAAAGCCGTCCCGGCGTGACGGGGCTGGCAACGCTGATCTATCACCGTCACGAAGACCGCATCATGGCGGGATGTAAAAGCGCCGAGGCGACCGAGCTTGCCTATTACCGCCGCTGCCTGCCTGCGAAGCTGAAAATTGACCTGATCTATCAGCGTCACCGCGATCTGCGTCTGGATCTGTGGATCCTGTGGAACACGCTGAAGATCGTTTTCGTCCGCAAGGATGAGCGTCCGCGCCGTCGCGGCCGTCGTTAGACCCTATTCCGTAAACGGATCTTCCGGATAACCAACTCCGGTCAGATACAGCCCCTGCGGTGGACAGACCGGCCCGCAGGCTGCGCGGTCACATGCCTGCAAGGCCTCGCGAACCCGCTCGGGCTGCCATCCGCCCGCGCCGACACGCTCTAACGTGCCGACGATCGAGCGGACCTGATTATGCAGGAATGACCGCGCGCGCAGCGAGAAGCGATATTCCCGGCCATGCGGGATGGCGATCTCTTCGATGGTGATCTCATCCAGCGTCTTGACCGGGCTTTTCGCCTGACAGATCGAGGATCGGAAGGTGGTGAAATCATGCTGCCCGATCAGAAAAGCCGCTGCTGCCCGCATCTTCCGGGCATCCAGCGGGTTCTGCACCTGCCAGACGCGGCCCCGGCCATGCGTCAGCGGTGCGCGCCGCGCCACAAGGCGAAACAGATAGCGCCGTTCCAGTGCCGAGAAGCGGGCATGGAAATCATCCGCCACCGGGGCGGCCTGCAAGATCGCGACAGGGGCGGGTTTCAGGTGGAAATTCAGCGCCTCGGACAGGCGAAAGCCGTCCCAGTCCCGCTGCAGATCCGCATGGGCGACCTGTCCTGTCGCGTGAACCCCGGCATCGGTGCGTCCCGCCGCCGCGATCCGGGCGCCGTTGGCAAAGCCGGGATCCAGCCGCGCCAGCGCCTCTTCCACGGCTTGCTGGACCGAGGGTTGATCCGCCTGCGCCTGCCAGCCGGCGAATGGGCGTCCGTCATATTCGATCTTCAGGGCAAAGCGCGGCATTGGGGGATCAGCGCGTCTTTTCTTTGTCTTTGGTGACATCATAGGACAGCAGATCGTCCAGCGTCTGCGCCTCCTGGCTGGTGATTGCGGCGGGTTTCGCGGCCCGCACGCCTTCGCGTTCCAGCCGGTCGCGCAGGACCGAGATTTCGATATCCAGATCGTCGCGGTCGCTGGCCAGCAGCTTGCGCGACTTGGCTTTGAAATCTTTTTCCAGATCGTCCAGAAATGTTTCATAGGACGCCCGCACCGCCTTATCGCGGGTGCGCGAATAGAGGTTGGCGAATTTGACCGTCGCGTCCCGTGCCCCCAGCAGATAGATGCCCATATAGCGCCGCGCCGCCGACAGATCGCCCGGATTGTCGCGGACACGGTCGAACAGCTCTTCCACCGTTGCGGCGAACATGCCGACGCGCTGCTCCAGCCGCCGGTCGCCCGCGCGCAGGATGGCGTCGCGCATCTGGTTCAGAAGATCCTCGCCCTCGTCGATCATGCGCTGCGCGCGATCCTGTTGAAAGCTGTCCACGCCGGTTGCGCCCTTGTCGCGCATCGGATCCGCCCCGAAGGACAGGAAATGCAGCGCCATGCCCGCCACGCCCACCAGCACCCCGCTGGCCGCCGTTTCCGGCGTCGCCACGCCGACACCCAGCCCAAGCGCCGTCAGCAGGCCGCCGAACAGCTTGCGCGGAATGGCGGGGCGGCGGGCGACGCGACGCACCTGATAGGCGGCCTCGGCCACCAGACCCTCTCGCGTCATCCACATGCCGGATGCGATCAGACCGAAGGCCCCCAGATCCGACACCATTCCCACGGGTTGCTGAAAGAACGCGCCCAGAAGAAAAGGGGTCGCCGCGATGGTGATCCATTTCGGACGCGATTCCAGCCGGTGCCGGATCGGCGCGGGTGGCATCGGCTCCGTCGCCTGATCGCGGTGGTCGCGTTGAAACCCGTCGGGCGAATATCGTCCGCCAAAGCGATTGGCCATGCTGTCCCTCTTATCCTGCGCCCAGCAGTGACGCGTAAAGCGTCAACAGAACCAGAAGATAAAAGCTGAGCCTTTGCTTGGCGCGGCGCGACATTCGTATCCTTTCCCTTGGGTCGGCATGACCCTTTCCCCCTCTATATCGGTATGGCCGCGCCAATTGCAAAGAGCAGCCGGCCGATTGGCGCAGCGATCAGGCGTCAAATATCCGGTCAAGGGCGTCGTTCAGCGGGCCGCTGTCATCCAGTTCCAGCCGCACGGGCAGGGCCATGACATGGCGCCGGAAGGCGCGGGGCAGCCGGGCGGCGTCCTTTTCTGTCGTCACCATCTGCGCGCCCTGCAGGCGGGCCTCTGTCTCCAGCCGGGTCAGCAGGGCGGGCGTGAAAGGCTGGTGATCGTCCAGCGCCTCGGCCCGGACCACATCGGCGCCAAGCGCGGTCAGCGTGGCAAAGAACTTCTCTGGATGGCCGATCCCGGCGAAGGCCAGAACCCTGTGCCCCGTCCAGTCAAAGCCCATCTGCAACGGGGCAAGATGCCCGCGCAGATGTGGCGGCGAGGTCGGCGGCGCGGCAAAGCGGGCCTGCGCATCCGGCCCGCCGATGGACAGCAGCAGATCGGCCCGCGCAAGGCCCGTCGCCACCGGTTCGCGCAAGGGTCCGGCAGGCAGGCACAGCCCGTTGCCAAATCCGCGCGCCGCATCCACCACCACGATGGACAGGTCATGGGCCAGCGCCGGATCCTGAAAGCCATCGTCCAGAATGATCGCCTGCGCCCCGGCCGCGACCGCCGCCCGCGCCCCGGCCAGCCGGTCATCGCTGACCCAGACCGGGCCGAATGCGGCCATCAGCAGCGGCTCGTCCCCGACCAGCGCGGCCTCATGCCTGGCCTCTTGCACCTGAAGCGGGCCGGTCGCGCTGCCGCCATAACCGCGAGAGACGACATGCGCTTTAATGCCCCGCGCCTGCAGGGTCTGTTGCAGGTGGATCACTGTCGGCGTCTTGCCCGTGCCCCCGGCATTCAGGTTGCCGACGCAGATCACCGGCACGCCCACCCGCGCCCGCGCGCCCGAGGCAAGCCTGCGCGCGGTCGCGCGGGCATAGATCGCGCCAAGCGGCGACAGCAGCCGTGCGCGAAGCACGGGCGGGGTGCGATACCAGAAGGCGGGCGCGCGTCTCATGTCGGCTCCTTGCCGAGGATCTTCAGGATCGGTGCGCAGATGCGCATGGTCACATCCGCGCCGCCGGTGCTGACAAGCCAGGCATTGCTGGCCAGCGTCGCGATATGTTCTGGCAGGGTCAGTTCGGCGATGGCCGTGGACAGATCATTCGCATCCGAAACCTGACGCGAGGCTTTCGCGCCCTGCAATTGCTGCCATTCGGTTGCATGGGCCCCCGGCAATGGTCCGTGCACGATGGCCGATCCAAGGGCGGCGGGTTCGAACGGATGATGCGATTCCCCGTCCGGCCCCAGCAAGGTGCCGCCCATATAGGTGACCGGCGCCAGCCGATACCACAGGCCCATTTCGGTCGGGCCATCGGTCAGCATGACCTGCACCTCATCGGTGGGCTCCTCATCCTCGGTCCGGCGCGCGACGATCAGGCCAGAGGCCTCTATCTCTTCGGTCAGCGCGTCGATCCGCGCCGGATCGCGGGGCGCCATGAACAGCAGCGCCCGGTGCGACTGATGCAGGGCGGCGCGATGGGCCCGCAGCACGGCGGCCTCTTCCTCGGGCGGGACCGAGGCCGCCAGCCAGGCATGCCGCCCGCGCAAAAGTCCCGCAAAATAGCTGCGCTCATCCTCGACGCAGGACAGCGGTTCGCGGATTTCGGCGACCGGGCCGGTCATCGACAGCCGGTCGCGGCTTATGCCGATGCTGCGCGCGATGTGATAGCTGCCCTGATCCGTCGCCAGCACCGTATCCATCTTGCGCAGCAATTCCCGCCGCAGCGCACCGCGCAGCGACCAGCCGGTGAAACTTGCGTCAAGCCGGGCCTCTGCCAGGACGATTGGGATGCCGCTGTCGCTGGCGGCGGTAATGAGGGCAGCAGGAAGCCTGGGCCCAAGCAACAGCAGGGCGGCGGGGCGGGCCGCCGCGATCAGTGCCTGCGCGGCGGCCAGGTTGCGGCCGGGTTGGGGCAGGTTCTCATGCCCGATCTGCATCAGCCGCAGATTGGGCCGCGCCTGCAGCAATTGCCTGCTGACTTGGGTCAGGGCGACGGCGGCCTGCGGCGTGGAATGGACCAGCAGCAACGGACCATCGCCCTTGGGCAGCGAAAACGGCTGGTCCGCCGCGCCCGGTTGACGCAGCTTCAGCCATAGCGCAAAGCGCCCGATGCTCCAGCGTGCCGTTGTCATGATGCTGCGCTCAGCCCGGGCGGATTACCCCTGAACGTCCAGTTCCTCGGTCGGGCTGGCCTCGGTCTCTTCGTCGCGCAGACGATGCAGATGGGCGATGAAATAGCGGGTATGGGCGCTGTCCACGGTACGCTGCGCCTCGGCCTTCCAGGCATTATAGGCGGTCTCGTAATTCGGGAAAATGCCGACAATGTGGATATTTTCCGCGTCGCGGAACTGGGTCGATTGCGTGTCGGTCAGTTCGCCGCCGAAAACCAGATGAAGACGTTGGCTCATGTCAGGCTCCGTAAGATTGAGTGTCCGCCGGAACCTAGCCTGCCAGCCGCGCAAGAAAAAGCCGGGATAAATAAAAAACAAATCAGTTTAGGTTTGTCGCCACAGCCCGGCTGAGCTATACTTGGGGTCGTGGCGCCTTATGTTGACCAAACCCCCTTTGGCAACGCAGAAATGCCGCCGCATTACAAACGGTGCAACCGGTCTGGGGTGTGATCGGCTGCACCGTTTGTTGCGTTCAGCGCCCTGCCATTTCCAGAACGACCTGCCATTCCTCCTCGGTCACGGGCTGGACCGACAGGCGGGTATTGTTGACCAGCACCATATCCTTCAGGCGCGGCTCGGCCTTGGCCTGATCCAGCGAGACGGCGGCGGGCAGCGGCTCGATGGCCTTGATGTCGACGCATTCCCATTTCGGATCCTCGGCGGTTGAATCGGGGTGTGCCTCGGCGATCACCTCGACGATCCCGACCGCTTCCTTGCCGATATTCGAGTGATAGAACAGCCCGCGATCGCCGATCTTCATCGCCCGCATCATATTGCGCGCCTGATAGTTCCGCACGCCGTCCCATTCCTCGCCCTGATCGCCCTTGGCAACCAGATCGTCCCAGCCGAAGACATCGGGTTCCGATTTGAACAGCCAGTATTTCATCAGCCGATCACCTTTTTCCACTCGATCACATCGACCTGCTGGAACAGACCGGCGGCTTTATAGGGATCGCCCGCCGCCCAATTCTGCGCCGCAGCCAGATCCGGGGCCTCCAGCACCACCAAAGAGCCGCGCATCTCGCCCTCTTCGATCAGCGGGCCGGCCATGGTGACGATGCCGCTGTCCTTGATATAGGCCAGATGGGCGTCGCGGGTGTTGATCCGGGTTTGCAGCACACCGGGCTTGTCCCGGCAGATTACGGCGAAAAGCGGCATTCATTCCTCCTTCAGGGGGCGGGTCATCAGATATTCGGCGGCATGTTCGACCGAGGCGCCGCCTTGCGACAGTTTCGCGACCATGGCCGCGATGGGCATGTCGAGGCCCAGTTTTTCGGCAAGCGCGGTGACGGCGCGCGCGGTGGCGGCGCCTTCGACCGTGGTTGCGGGATCGAAATCTTCGCCTTTGCCCAGGGCCTGCCCGAAGCGGAAATTCCGCGACTGGACCGAGGTGCAGGTCAGGGTCAGATCGCCCAGACCCGACAGCCCGGCCAGCGTCTCCGGCCTTGCGCCCAGATGCGTGGCCAGGCGCGTCATCTCGGCAAAGCCACGGGTGATGATCGCGGCACGCGCGCTGTCGCCAAAGCCTGCGCCGATCACCACGCCCGCCGCAATGGCGATGACATTTTTCAACGCACCGCCCAGTTCCGCGCCGGTCACGTCCGGTGTGCGATAAAGGCGCAGGACCGGCGTGGACAGCATCTGTTGCAGCGCCTGCGCGGCCCGATCCTCGGCACAGGCCAGGGTCAGCGCGGTGGGCAGACCGCGTGCGATATCCGCCGCGAAAGAGGGGCCGGTCAGCACCGCGATCGTGGCTTTCGGGCAGACCTCGGCAATCAGGGTCGAGGGGCCGGTCAATCGCGTCAGGTCGATGCCCTTGGCCGTGCTGACCAGCCATTTATCCTGCAGCAGATCGGCATGTTCGGACAGAAAGGCGCCAAGCGCCTGCGCGGGCAGCGCCAGAAGCAGCGTTCCCGCCTGCGTCGCGGCTTGCAGATCGGCAGTGACGGTGACCTGATCGGGCAGGGTGATCCCCGGCAGGCGCGGGTTTTCGCGGCCCCAACTGATGTCCCGGCCCCATAAGGTTACCGGACCATTGGCAGAGATCGCGATGGCCAATGCGGTGCCAAAGGCGCCCGCGCCCAGAATTGCCACGCTCATGCCTTGGCCCCCTTCTTGCCGCTGCCCAGCATCGGGGCAGCCTTGCGATCCAGCGGCCAGCGGGGCCGCGCCGCCAGATCCATGCCGTCACGATGGCCCTGACGGAACCGCTCGATCCCCGCCCAGGCGATCATCGCGCCATTATCGGTGCAGAGCCGCAGCGGCGGGGCCAGAAATTCCGCACCGGCCTGCGCGGCCACCTGTTCCAGCGCGGCGCGGATCGTGCCATTGGCCGCGACGCCGCCCGCCACGGCCAGCACCGGCACAGGGTGGGCCGCCAAGGCGCGGCGCGACTTTTCGGCCAGCACCTCGGCCACGGCGGCCTGAAACGCGGCGCAAAGGTCGCGGCGGTCGGCCTGTCGCAGGCCGCCCTGCTCGGCGATCAGCTGATCGCGCAGCCGCAATGCCGCCGTTTTCAGACCCGAGAATGACATGTCGAAACCGGGACGATCCAGCAGCGGCCGGGGCAGGGCAAAGCGGTCGGGATCGCCAAGCGCGGCCTCGGCCTCGACCGAGGGGCCGCCGGGCTGCGGCAATGCCAGCAGCTTGGCCAGCTTGTCGAAAGCCTCGCCGGGGGCGTCGTCGATGGTGCCGCCCAGACGGGTGAAATCTTCGGGGCCATCCACGCGCAGGAACTGGCAATGGCCGCCCGAGACTAGAAGCATCAGATAGGGATAGTCCACGGCATCGGTCAGTCGCGGGGTCAGCGCGTGACCCGCCAGATGGTTCACGCCGACCAGCGGCAGTCCCGCGCCCGCAGCGATGCCCTTGGCCGACATGACCCCGGCCATCACCCCGCCGATCAGCCCCGGCCCCGCCGTCACCGCAACGCCCGACAGATCGCGCAAGCCGACACCGGCCTGTTTCAGCGCCTCTTCCACCGCGATATCCAGCCGTTCGGCATGGGCGCGGGCCGCGATTTCCGGCACCACGCCGCCGAAATCGGCATGCAGATCTGTCTGGCTGCTGACGACCGAGGACAGCACGCGGCCATCATCCGTCACAATCGCGGCGGCAGTGTCATCGCAACTGCTTTCGATGCCAAGGAAGATGATCTTGTCCATGCCCTTGCCCGGCCGAGGTTTGGTGCTTACCCCTGTGGCCTAGCACCGGGCAGGGGGGAAGCCAATGGCAAGGGTGGCAGGGGCCACGATTCTGTTGACGCGGCCGCAGGCGGATTCGCAGCGTTTTGCCGCCATGCTGCCGCACTGGCCCGTGGTGATCTCTCCGATCATGCGGATCGTGCCGGTGCCCCATGATGCCCGGCGTCTGCGCGATGCGGAAGGTCTGGTCTTCACCTCGGCCCATGCGATTCCCGCAGCGGGGCCGGGGCGGGGGCGTTTCGCCATCTGCGTCGGCAGCCGCACGGGCGATCTGGCCCGGCAGGCGGGGTTCCACGTGGTCGAGGGGAATGGCTTTGCCGAAAGCCTGCCACCCCTGATCGCGGCGGCGCCGGTGCCGCTGATCCATCCGCAGGGGCGGCATCTGGCGCGGCAATTGCCGGTCGAGGGGGTCGTGGTCTATGATCAGCAGGCACTGGATCTGAGCGATCAGGCCCAGCATTTGCTGGGCGGTGACCGCCCGGTGATCCTGCCGATCTTCTCTCCGCGATCGGCCCGCCTGCTCAGCGCGCAGGTCGAAAATTCGCGCGCGCCGTTATGGCCGGTGGCGATTAGCAAGGCCGCGATGGAGGGTTGGAATGCGCCCGCGCGGGGCCGCAATATCGCCTCGGAACCCTCATCCGGGGCGATGATTGCCGCGATCGGGCGGCTTCACCTGACGGAACATTAATTATCACAGCGGGTTGAGCACTGGGCAATGCCTTATTAGGCTGCTGTTGAACGGATTGCCGCCACTCGGTGTGGATGGCGCGTGATGACGAGGACTGTCGTGAAAAAGCCAGAAGAATCCAAACCCACGAACAAGCCGAAGCGGACCAAGCCAGAGACGAGTGCCGCAGGGGGCGCCGAGGCAGAGAAGAAGCAGGCGGCGGCCTCGGGTGCCATCAAGTCGCGTGATGTCGGTTCAGGCGATGGCAGCTCGGCTGCAGCCAGCGGCGCCGAGATCAAGCCGACGCCGTCCAGTCTTGTCGGCGACAAGGCCCAGGGCGCGCCCGCTGCCGCCCCGAAATCCGCAAAGCCCGATGCGAAACCCGCGAGCGAGCCAGCCAAGGCAAAGACCCCGGAAAAGCCGCTGAACCTCGAATCGGCCAAGAAGACCGTGGCGAAACCGGCCTCGACCCCGTTCGAGAAATCGCCCGCTTCGGACAGCGCGACACTGGCGGCGACGCCCACGAAAACCGAAACAGCCAAGCCAGAGGCGGCCAAGACCGAACCGGCCAAATCCGCGCCTGAACAGCCTGCCGCCAGAAAGCCCGAACCCGCCAGCCCTGCACCGCAGCAGGGAAAGGTGCAGAAGGTCGGCTTCTGGCCTCTGGTGTTCGGCGGTGTCGTGGCGGCAGGGATCGGCAGCATCGGCACGATCTATGCGCTGCCCCATCTGCCCGCATCCTGGCTGCCGGAACAAGAGGCCCCGCAGGTGGATGTCGAGGCGATCCGGTCCCAGGCCACGCAGGCCGCAGAAGCGGCAGCCACCAGCCAGATCGACACGCTGCGCGCGGAACTGGATGCCCGGCATGACGACATGATGTCGCAGATTCAGGCCAATCAACAGCAGGGCGCACCGTCCGACGGGGCGTCCGCCGAGGCGCTTTCGTCGCTGCAACAGCGTCTGGACGAACAGGCGCAGCAGATCCAGCAATTGTCGGACCGCCCTGCCTTTGATCCCCAACTGGCGCAGCGTCTGCAGGATCTGACCGCCAAGGCGCAGGATCTGGAAGGTCAGATCGAAAAGGCCGCCCAGCAGGCGCAATCCCAGATCGACACCGCGCAGGCCGAGGCGCAAAAGCTGCAGGAAGCGGCCGAGGATAGCACCCGTCGCGCCGAGGCCGTGGCCGCCATCGCCGCGCTGCAAACGGCGCTGGATCGCGGGCTGCAACCGGATGAGGCCCGGCAGACCATGGAAAGCGCAGGCATCGAAACGCCTGCGGCGCTGGATCGCGAAGTGGCCAGCCTGGACACGTTGCAAGGCGAATTCCCCGATGCCGCGCGGGCCGCTCTGCGCGCCTCGCTGCGCGATGAAAGCGCCTCGGGCACGGGCAATGTCTTCACCAACTTCCTGCGCGCCCAGACCGGCGCGCGTTCGGTCGAACCCCGAGAGGGCGACGACCCCGACGCGATCCTGTCGCGCGCCGATGCCAAGGTCGAAGCAGGCCAGATCGGCGAGGCCCTGACCGAGGTCGAGGCGCTTCCGGACAGCGCGAAATCCGCCCCGTCGATGGCCGAATGGATCGGCAAAGCCACCGCCTATCGCGACGCGCAATCGGCGCTGTCCGATCTTTCAGCCAGCTCGAACTGAGACTCATGCCATGTTGATTTCATTGTTGAAAATCGTGATCTTCTTCGCCGTTGTCGTGGCGCTGACACTTGGCGCGATCCATCTGGCCGAAAATGGTCAGAACCTGCTGCTGCAATATGGCGGGACCGAGATTGTGCTGACACCGGTCAAGGCGGTCATTGCGCTGCTGCTGCTGCTGGTCGTCGCCTGGCTGGTGGTCAAGCTGCTGGGGCTGCTGCTGGCCTTCTTCCACTTTCTGGCGGGCGATGAGACGGCGATCAGCCGCTATTTCGACCGTTCGCGCCGCAAAAAGGGCTATGATGCCTTGGGCGATGCGGTGCTGGCCATTGCCTCGGGCGAGGGGAAGCTGGCGCAGGACAAGGCCGCGCGGGCCGCGAAATACCTGCCCGACCGGCATATCACCAACCTGCTTTCCGCACAGGCGGCCGAGGTGGCGGGCGATGACAGCCGCGCCAACCAGATCTATCGCCGCCTTCTGGATGATGATCGCACCCGCTTTGTCGGCATTCGCGGGTTGATGCGGCAGGAACTGAACAAGGGCGACACGGCGACGGCGCTGCTGCTGGCGCAGAAAGCCTATGCCATCAAGCCGCGCCACAAAGAGATCCAGAACACGCTGATGGAACTGGAGATGCAGGAGGGCGACTGGAAGGGCGCCCGCCGCATGCTGAGGGAAAAGCAGCGTCAGGGAGAGATCTCCAAAGACGTGCGGATCCGCCGCGACGCCGTTCTGGCCCTGCAAGAGGCCAGCGATGTGCTGGCGCAGGGCAGTTCGATCAGCGCGCGGGAGGCCGCGATTTCTGCCGCCAAGGCCTCGCCTGATCTGATCCCGGCGGCGGTGCTGGCCGCCCGCAGCTATCTGGCGCAGAATGATGGCCGCAACGCGGCGCGGCTGCTGGAAAAGACCTGGTCGGTCAATCCGCATCCCGATCTGGCCGCCTGCTATGCCGAGATTGCGCCGAATGAGACGCCGACCGAACGCCTGTCGCGGTTCAAGCGCCTGATCGAGCGGAACGCCGATAATGAGGAATCGCGCCTGCTGAAGGCCGAACTGCTGCTGGCAGCCGAGGATTTCCCGGGGGCCCGCCGTGCGCTTGGCGATCTGGCAGAGACGCATCCGACGGTGCGCACGCTGTCGATCATGGCGGCTGTGGAACGTGGCGAGGGTGCCGATGACAGCGTCGTGCGTGGCTGGCTGGCGCGGGCGCTGACCGCTTCGCGCGGTCCGCAATGGTGCTGCGACAAATGCCAGAACGTGATGTCCGACTGGGCGCCTGTTTGCGACAATTGCCATGGCTTTGACACGCTGACCTGGCGTGAGCCGGTCGAAAAGCGCAGCCCGCATATGCCCGCGGCGACGACAGGCGCGGAAATGCTGCCGCTGCTGGTCGGTGCGCCCAAACCCGCAGAGGGTGAGACCGCCGAACTGGTCGAGGATAGCGATCCCAAGGCTGCTGAAGCGGATCAAAAGCCCAAGGCCGACAAGAAGCAGGCCGAAGAGGCAGAGGTGGTCGAGCCGGACTATCTGGGCAAGCCCGGCTATGTTCAGCCCGAACCGGATTACACGCCAAAAGCCGAGGAAAAGCCCAAGGCCAGCGCCGCCAAGGACCAACAGGCAGATCACGCGGCCGAAAAGCCCGCAGAGAACTCCGCAGAAAAACCTGTGAATGACGCGGAAAAGGCCAGCGGCGCCGATGCCGAAACGCCTGCTGCCGAGGCCAAGCAGAAGCCAGAGGAGCCGCGCGAGATGGTGCGTCCAGACATCATGCCGCCCGATGAGGCCGACTGGAACAACAGCAAGCAGAAACGTTGACCCGAAAAGGGGGGCGAAAAAAATCAGCGCCCCTCTTCCCCCCTTCGTCAGAACCTGCTATCCGGCGCGGCACAACCAGATGCCGGTGTAGCTCAGCTGGTAGAGCACGTCATTCGTAATGATGGGGTCGGGGGTTCGAGTCCCTTCACCGGCACCAGGTTGTCAAGCGAAGAAGGCCGGTCCTTGTGATCGGCCTTCTTGCATTTCGGGCTGTTCTGCGTTCGGGGTTTTCTTCGCGTCTTGGGCCGCGTCAGCGCCGCGCCTCGGTCAGCATCCGCAGGGCCATGCCTGCCAGAACCGTGCCCATCAGCCAGCGTTGCAGAACCGCGAAACCGGGGCGGCGCAGCAGAAAGATCGAGATGCTGCCCGCGCTGAGCGCGATCAGGGCGTTGACACCGACGCTGATGATGATCTGGACCCCGCCAAGTGCCAGCGATTGCAGCAGGACGCTGCCGTGATCCGGCTGGATGAATTGCGGCAGAAGCGACAGATACATGACCGCAATCTTGGGGTTCAGAAGATTGGTCAGAAATCCCATCAGAAACAGCTTGCGCGGGCCGTCCTTTGGCAGATCCCTGACATGGAAGGGTGACCGTCCGCCCGGCCTGACCGCCTGCCAGGCCAGATAAAGCAGGTAGACCGCCCCCGCGATCCGCAGCGTGTCATAGGCGAGGGGCACGGCCATGACGATGGCGGTAATGCCCAAGGCCGCGCAGAGCATGTAGAAGACGAAACCAAGCGCCACCCCGCCCAGCGAAATCAGACCTGCCATGCGCCCCTGGCTGATCGAGCGAGAGATCAGATAGATCATGTTCGGACCGGGCGTCAGTACCATGCCCAGTGACAGGGCCGCGAAGGCCAGCAGATTGGTGGGATCCGTCATCGCGTGCCTCTTGGTCATGGGAATTGATCGCAGATGTCCTATGATGTTGCCGGGATTGCAAGAGAGAGGAAGATCATCGTGCCCACCGGATATCGTTCGGCCATCTGCGCCGTGCTTACCGCCTGCCTGCCCTTTGCCGGGCTGGCTCAGGGATTTGACGTCACCGTGCTGGGCGCCCGTGGCGGGATCGAGGACGGCAATCTCAGTGCTTTCATGATCTCACCCGCCGATGATCCGCGCGCCGTGACTTGCGATGCGGGGGCTCTGGTCAGCGGCTTGCGCGCGGCGGATGAGGGGGGCGTCTTCGATGATCTGCAGATGCCCGAAGAGACCGAGTATTCGCGCATAGGCTATGTCCTGACGCAGCAGATCAAAGGCTATCTGATCAGCCACGCGCATATGGATCACATCGCGGGCCTGATCGCGGCCTCGCCCGATGACAGCGCCAAGCCGATCTATGGCCTGTCATCGGTGCTGCAACGGGTCGGGGACGGCTATTTCAACTGGTCGGTCTGGCCAAATTTCGCGACCACAGGCACTGCGCCGACGCTGGGCAAATACAGGCTGACCGATCTGCCTGCGGCCCAGTCGCGCCCGCTGGACGGGACCGGCATGAGCGTGACGGCCTTTCCGCTGGCCCATGGCGGGGCCGAATCGACGGCCTTCCTGATCGAATCGGGTGATGATGCGCTGCTGTGCTTTGGCGATACCGGCCCAGATCAGGTCGAAGGCGGCACGAATATCGCTGATATCTGGGCGGCGATCGGCGATCTGGTCCGCGAGGGGAAATTGCGCGCCATCATTGCCGAGGTGTCTTACCCCAACGCGCAGCCCGATGACCGGCTTTACGGGCACCTGACCCCGAACTGGCTTCTGAAATCGCTGGCCGAGCTGGAGGCCATTGCCGGTGACGGCAGCTTGCAGGATCTGCCCGTGATCGTCAGCCATATCAAATATTCGCTGAAAACCGGAGAGACGCCGCAGCAGATGATCCAGCGTGAACTGCAAGAGGGCAACGATCTGGGCGTCAGCTTTCTGATCCCGGAACAGGGCGATTTCTGGCGCCTCGCGCCGGAATGAAAAAATCCCCGGCTGTAAGGCCGGGGATCCTTTCCGCGCTTGGATCAGCGCCAGTTCAGCGCGGGCGCCACATGGGTCAGAATGCTGTCCAGCACATGGATATTATAGTCCACGCCCAGCATGTTGGGGATGGTCAGCAGAAGGGTATCAGCCTCGGCAATCGCCTCATCCTCGCGCAGCTGGTCGATCAGCCTGTCGGGCTCATCGGCATAGCTGCGGCCAAAGATGTGGCGCGTCTGCTCGATCGCGCCGACCTGATCGCTGTCCTTGCCGCCGCGCCCGAAATAGCGCCGGTCCTCATCATTGATCAGCGCAAAGATCGAGCGGCTGACCGAGACGCGCGGCGTGCGTTCGTGCCCCGCGGCCTTCCACGCATCGCGATAAAGGCGGATCTGCTGTGCCTGCTGCACATGGAACGGCTCTCCGGTCTCATCGGCCTTCAGGGTCGAGCTTTGCAGGTTCATGCCCATCTGCGCCGCCCATTCGGCGGTGGCATTGGTCGCGGCCCCCCACCAGATGCGATCCTTCAGCCCCGGCGAATGCGGTTCAAGCCGCAAGAGGCCGGGCGGGTTCGGAAACATCGGGCGCGGATTGGGCTTGGCGAACCCCTTGCCATCCAGTTGCTGCAGGAAGACCTCGGCATGGCGGCGGGCCATGTCGGCATGGCTTTCATCCTCGCCCGGCTGATAGCCGAAATAGCGCCAGCCATCGATCACCTGTTCGGGAGAGCCGCGGCTGATCCCAAGCTGCAACCGCCCGTTCGAGATCAGGTCGGCAGCGCCCGCATCCTCGACCATGTAAAGCGGGTTTTCATAGCGCATGTCGATGACGCCGGTGCCGATCTCGATCTTGCTGGTGCGTGCGCCGATGGCGGCCAGCAGCGGAAAGGGCGAGGCCAGTTGCTGCGCAAAGTGGTGCACGCGGAAATAGGCGCCGTCGACGCCGATCTCTTCGGCTGCGACAGCAAGTTCAATGGATTGATGCAGCACGTCCGAGGCGCTTTTCACCTGCGACCCGCGATCCCCCGACCAATGGCCGAAGGACAAGAAGCCAATATTTTTCATGGAACCAGTTCCTGTATCAAAGCCGGCCTGAAACGCGATCAGCGATGCCAGCGGTTGGCAAGGATGTAGGTATCCGCCCCGTGCCGCTGCAAGATGCGCGCGGCCGGGGCCTATTCCAGCAGGCTTTTGGCGGTGGTTTCATCGGTGATCAGCCCGTTGATCACACCGCTGCGCAACGCCCCGCGAATCGGATCGACCTTTTCCGGGCCGCCTGCCGCCGCGATCACCAGCGCGCGATCCGGATCCGGCAACTGACAGGATGCCACACGCCCATCCATCGGCAAGAAGTTGCCGTCGATATCATAGCTGCGGCCCAGCATCTCGCCCGCGGCGCCCTGATCGCGCAGGGCGCGAACCTCGGCCGGGGTCATGAAGCCGTCCTGGGCCAGCGGTGCCTCTGGTCCCATCGACCCCAGACCGATCAGGGCCGTATCGGCGTTGCGGGCCATTTCGATCACGCGGGTATTTCCGGGCTGGCGGTGAAGGGCGTCACGCTCTTCCTTGGTGGTGCTGATCACCGGAACCATCAGCGGAAAGGTTCGCGCCGTGACAACATCCGACAGCGAAAACAGCACGTTATAAAAGGCAGTTGATCCATCCGGAGAGATGTTCCCGGTCAGTGAGACAATGCGATGCTGGGGGCAATCCCGTCGCGACATCTGCGCGACGCCTGCGCTCAGCGTGCGGCCCGTGCCGATTGCCAGCGTGATCGGATCGCTTTGCTGCAATTGCGATTCGATGAATTCGGCCACAGCGATGGCGACACCGGCCTTTCCTGCCTCACCCGGTGTCACCACGACCTTTTTCAGCGCAAATTTCTGCTGCAGGGCTTTCTCCAGCTCGAAACAGCCCGACAGGGGGTGGTCTATGCGCACCTTGACCAGCCCGGCGGCCATGGCCTGCGCCACCAGACGTTGTGCCGTCTGCCGCGACACACCCATTTCCTGCGCAATTTCATCCTGTTTGCGACCGGCCACATAGGACAGCCAGGCAGCTCGGGCAGCCTGATCCAGCTTGCGCTCATCCGTCATCTTTGTCGCCTTTCGTTTATCTGCCTTCGCGAAACCGGGGCCGGGCCGGGAAAGCAAGAAAAAAATAGCATTTGACAAATTTATAACAACAGGTGAGCATTTGCCAATCTCGTGGGCAAATAATACACCAATGGGATCTTGAGGAGGAATATTGATATGACGACGACGATGCGCGGCCTGCTTGGGGCATGTGCGCTGACCGCTGTGACGATGCCCGCCATGGCCGAGACGCTGACCATCGCCACCGTGAACAACGGCGACATGATCCGCATGCAGAAGATGACCGCACCCTTCGCCGAGGCAAATCCGGACATTCAGCTGGAATGGGTCACGCTTGAGGAGAACATCCTGCGCGAGCGTGTCACCACCGATATCGCGACGCGCGGCGGACAATATGACGTCCTGACCATCGGCACCTATGAGGTTCCGATCTGGGCCAATCAGGACTGGCTGCTGCCGCTAAGCGATCTGCCTGCGGAATATGACGTTGACGACCTGCTGCCCGCCGTGCGCCAGGCGCTGTCGGTCGAAGATACGCTTTACGCCGTGCCCTTCTATGCCGAATCCGCGATGGTCATGTATCGCACCGATCTGGCCGAAGCTGCCGGTGTGACCATTTCCGAAAGCCCCACCTGGGCCGAGATCAAGGCTGCCGCCGAGGCGATGACCGACAAGGATGCCGAACAATATGGCATCTGCCTGCGCGGCAAGCCCGGCTGGGGCGAGAACATGGCCTTCCTGACCGCCATGAGCAACAGCTATGGCGGGCGCTGGTTCGATCCGGAATGGAAGGCGCAATTCGACAGCGCCGAATGGAATGCGACGCTGACCGATTATCTGGACTTGATGACGAATTACGGCCCTCCTGGTGCCTCGTCCAACGGCTTCAACGAAAACCTGTCGCTGTTCCAGCAGGGCAAATGCGGCATCTGGATCGACGCCACCGTGGCGGCCAGCTTCGTGACCGACCCCGAGAATTCGACCGTGGCCGAAAGCGTGGGCTTTGCCCGGTTCCCGAACAAGGATGGCGTGGACAATCACGGCAACTGGCTTTGGGCCTGGAGCCTGGCCATCCCGGCATCCTCGGACGCGCCTGATGCGGCCAGGAAATTCGTCGCCTGGGCCACCAGCAAGGATTACACCAATCTGGTCGCCGAGACCGAGGGCTGGCGCGCCGCACCTCCGGGCACGCGTGCCTCGCTTTACGCGAACCCCGCCTATCAAGAGGCGGCCCCCTTTGCCGCGATGACGCTGACGGCGATCGAGGGGGCGGATACGCAGAAAGCCTCGGTTCAGGATATCCCCTATACGGGTGGGCAATTCGTCGCGATCCCGGAATTCCAGGGTATCGGCACGGCTGTGGGTCAGCAATTCTCGGCCGCGCTGGCCGGTCAGATGTCGGCGGAAGATGCGCTGGCCTCGGCACAGGCCATCACGACCCGCGAAATGGCGCGTGCGGGTTATCCCAAATAAGCGCAACGCGTGACAATGCCGCCCGGTGACCTGCCGGGCGGCGGATCGACCCGACATCCGCGCAATCGCGCGCCCTTCGGAGGACCTCGCTGTGGCTACACGTCAGACACAAAGCCTTGCCCGGCTGATGCGTGCGCCCGCGATCATTCTGCTTCTGGTCTGGATGGTCGTGCCGCTGGCAATGACGCTTTACTATTCATTTCTGAATTACAACCTTCTGAACCCCGCCAGCACCAGCTGGGCCGGATGGTTCAACTATCAGTACTTCTATACCGACCCGGCCTTCATGGATGCGATCTGGAACACGCTGGTTCTGGTGCTGGGCGTTCTGTGCATCACTGTCATCGGCGGGATCCTGATCGCGCTGCTGATCGACAAACCGATCTTCGGCCAGGGGATCGTGCGCATTCTGGTGATCAGCCCCTTCTTCGTCATGCCGCCGGTCGCGGCGCTGATCTGGAAGAACATGATCATGCATCCCAGCTATGGCGTGCTGGCGGATATTGCCAAGTTCTTCGGGTTGCAGCCGGTGGACTGGTTCGCGCAATTCCCGCTGTTCTCGATCATTCTGATCGTGGCCTGGCAATGGCTGCCCTTTGCGACGCTGATCCTGCTGACTTCGCTGCAATCGCTGGATGGCGAGCAGATGCAGGCGGCCGAGATGGACGGCGCATCCGCGCTGAACCGGTTCTTTTACCTGACCCTGCCGCATATGGCCCGCGCAATCACCGTGGTGGTGCTGATCCAGACGATCTTCCTGCTGGGCATCTATGCGGAAATTCTTGTGACCACGAATGGCGGTCCGGGCAATGCCTCGACCAACCTGACCTACCTGATCTATCGCGCGGCGCGTCTGAATTTCGACATCGGCGGTGCGGCGGCAGGGGGCATCATCGCGGTCGTATTGGCCAATTTCGTCGCCATCTTCCTGATGCGCGCCGTCGGCAAGAACCTGGATTGAGGAGGGACTGATGGCACGCGCTGTTTCCCGCAACACCAAGATCGGCTACACGATCGCAGCCTGGCTGGTGGCCCTGCTGATCTTCTTTCCGATCCTTTATGCAATCATCACCAGCCTGAAGACGGAACAAGAGGCGATTGCGGGGTTCGATCTGATCCCCAGCTTGTCGATGGACAGCTATCGCGAGGTGCAGTCCCAGTATAACTATTTCCGGCCCTTCATGAATTCGGTGATCATCGCCGTCGGTTCGACCGTGCTGGCGCTGATCGTGGCGGTCCCGGCGGCCTGGGCAATGGCCTTTTCGCCGACCAAGCGCACGAAGGACATCCTGATGTGGATGCTGTCCACCAAGATGATGCCGGCGGTCGCCGTTCTGGTGCCGATCTATCTGATCTTTCTGAAAACGGGTCTGATGGATACGCGCATCGGTCTGGTGATCATCCTGATGCTGATGAACCTGCCGATCGTGGTCTGGATGCTTTACACCTATTTCCGCGAGATCCCGGGCGAGATCCTGGAGGCCGCGCGGATGGATGGTGCCACCCTGGGGCAGGAAATCGTCCATGTGCTGACGCCGATGGCGGTGCCGGGCATCGCCTCGACCCTGCTGCTGAATGTCATTCTGGCCTGGAACGAAGCCTTCTGGACGATCCAGCTGACAACCACGAATGCGGCGCCGCTTTCGGCCTTCATCGCCTCGTTCAGCAGCCCGCAGGGCCTGTTCTGGGCCAAGCTGTCGGCGGCATCCGTCATGGCCATCGCGCCGATTCTGATCATGGGCTGGTTCAGCCAGAAACAACTTGTCCGCGGCCTGACCTTCGGCGCGGTGAAATAGGGGGGACATGCAATGGGTTCCATTACGCTGAAAAACGTCCGCAAGGCCTTTGGCGAGGTCGAGGTTATTCCCGGTGTGGATCTGACCATCGAGGACGGTGAATTCGTCGTCTTCGTCGGCCCCTCGGGCTGCGGAAAATCGACGCTGCTGCGGCTGATCGCGGGGCTGGAGGATGTCAGTTCCGGCGCGATCCATATCGACGGGCAGGACGTGACCGATGCCGGTCCGGCCCGGCGCGGTCTGGCCATGGTGTTTCAGTCCTATGCGCTTTATCCGCATATGTCGGTGCGCAAGAATATCGCCTTTCCGCTGAAGATGGCCAAGATGCCCGAGGCCGAGCAGCAAAAGCGCGTCGCCCATGCGGCGAAGATCCTGAACCTCGACAGCTATCTGGACCGCAAGCCGGGGCAGTTGTCGGGCGGTCAGCGTCAGCGCGTCGCCATCGGCCGCGCCATCGTCCGCGAGCCCGAGGCGTTCCTGTTCGACGAGCCGCTGTCGAACCTCGATGCGGCGCTGCGGGTGAACATGCGGGTCGAAATCTCGGAACTGCATAACAGCCTGAAGACGACGATGATCTATGTCACCCACGATCAGGTCGAGGCGATGACCATGGCCGACAAGATCGTGGTCCTGCGTGCAGGCCGGGTCGAGCAGGTGGGCTCTCCCCTGGAACTGTACAACAATCCGGCCAACAAGTTTGTCGGCGGCTTCATCGGCAGCCCGAACATGAACTTCATCGAGGGCGAAGGCGCGGCAAAGCACGGTGCCCATACCATCGGCGTGCGCCCGGAGCACTGGTCGCTGTCCCAAAGCGAGGGCGAATTCCCCGGCACGGTCGGTGTGGCCGAACATCTGGGCTCGGATACCTTCCTGCATATCGATCTGGATGATGGCACCCCGATCATTGCCCGCGCGGCAGGCGAATTTCCCGTCCATCACGGCGACCGCATCTTCCTGACGCCCGAGGAAAACCGGATCTACAAATTCGCCGAAGACGGGCTTGCGCTGTGAGGTTGCAGGGCAAGACCGCGCTGATCACCGGTGCCGCCCGCGGCATCGGTCGTGCCTTCGCCGAGGCCTATATCCGCGAAGGCGCGACGGTGGCGATTGCCGATATCAATGGCGATGGCGTCCGCGCCACCGCCAGCCAGATCGGCGCGGTCCCGATCGTGATGGATGTGACCGATCAGGCCAGCATTGATGCGGGCGTGGCCAGCGCCGTGGCGGAACTGGGTGGCATCGACATCCTGATCAACAATGCCGCCCTGTTCGATCTTGCGCCCATCGCCCAGATCACGCGCGACAGCTATGACAGGCTTTTCGCCATCAATGTGGGCGGCACGCTGTTTACCATGCAAGCCGTTGCGCGGCACATGATCCAGACGGGCCGCAAGGGCAAGATCATCAACATGGCCTCGCAGGCGGGCAGGCGGGGCGAGGCCCTGGTCGCCGTCTATTGCGCCACCAAGGCCGCCGTCATCAGCCTGACCCAGTCGGCGGGGCTGAACCTGATCTCGCATGGCATCAACGTCAATGCCATCGCGCCCGGCGTGGTCGATGGCGATCACTGGGACGGCGTCGATGCGAAATTCGCCGAATATGAAAACAAGCCGCGCGGCCAGAAAAAGGCAGAGGTCGGCGCCGCCGTCCCCTTTGGCCGCATGGGCACCGCAGAAGATTTGACCGGCATGGCGATTTTCCTTGCCACGCCCGAAGCCGATTACATCGTCGCCCAATGTTTCAATGTGGACGGCGGCAACTGGATGAGTTGACCAATGGCAATCAAGCTGAACAATGAAAACCTGTCCTCGCTTGGCGTTCCGGCGCCGGGCTATGATCGCGGCCAGTTGAAGGGCGGGATCGTCCATTTCGGTCTGGGCAATTTCCACCGCGCCCATCAGGCGGTCTACCTGGACCGGCTGATGAATACCGGCAAGGGGCTGGATTTTGCGATCGTGGGCGCGGGGGTCATGCCTTCGGATGCCCGGATCCGCGACGCATTGGCGGCGCAGGATTTCCTCTATTCCGTGGTCGAGCAATCGGCCGAGGCTTCGGACCCGCGCATTCTGGGCGCGACGGTGGATTACCTGCCGCCTGCCGATGCGGCGGCGATCATTGCGAAGCTCAGCGATCCCGAGATCCGCATCGCCAGCCTGACGATCACCGAGGGTGGCTATTTCATCGATGCCTCGACCGGTCATTTCAACCCGCAACATCCGGCCATTGCGGCGGATGGCGCCGCGCCAGATCAGCCGAAGACGGTCTTTGGCATGCTGGTCGCCGGGCTGCGTGCGCGGCGCGAGGCCGGGCAGCAGCCCTTCACGGTCATGTGCTGCGACAATATCCCCCATAATGGCGATGTGACCCGCGAAGCGGTGGTCGGAACCGCACGGCTCTCTGACCCCGAACTGGCCGACTGGATCGACGCCAATGTTGCCTTCCCGAATGGCATGGTCGACCGCATCACCCCGGCCACCAGCGACCGCGAGCGCGCGATGATCCGGGACGATTTCGGTATCGATGACGATTGCCCCGTCTTTTGCGAGGATTTCATTCAATGGGTGCTGGAAGACAACTTCCCTGCCGGTCGGCCCGCGCTGGAAGAGGTCGGCGTCGAATTTGTCGAGGATGTCGCGCCTTGGGAACTGATGAAGCTGCGCATTCTGAACGGCGGCCATGCCGTGATCGCCTATCCCGCCGGTCTGATGGATATCCATTTCGTGCATGAGGCGATGGAGAATGAACTGGTCCGCGCCTTTCTGGAAAAACTCGAGACGGAAGAGATCATTCCCGCCGTCCCGCCGGTCCCGAACACCGATCTGCAGGCCTATTTCCGCAAGGTAGAGGAACGCTGCGCCAATCCCAAGATCGGGGATACGGTCCGGCGCCTGTGCCTGGACGGATCCAACCGTCAGCCGAAATTCATCGTGCCGACCATTGCCGACCGTCTCAAGGCCGGGCAGGGGATCGAGGGGCTGGCGCTGGAAAGCGCGCTGTGGTGTCGCTACTGCGCGGGCACGACCGATTCCGGGGCCGAGATCGCGCCGAATGACCCGAACTGGGATCGCCTGACCACGGTCGCCAAGGCGGCGCGGGACAACCCGTCGGACTGGCTGGCCATGGCCGATATCTATGGTGAGACCGGCAAGAATCCCGACTTCGCGCGGGCCTTTGCCCGCTGGCTGGAGATGCTGTGGGACAAGGGCGCCGAAGCCACCTTGCGCAGCTATCTGGCGGCATGAGCTTTGCGCTGATCTTCGATTGCGACGGCGTGCTGGTGGATAGCGAGCCGCTGTCCATCGCCGAGCTTGGCGATACGCTGCGGATGGCGGGGGCGGATATCTCGGATGCCGAGATGTTTCAGCGAATGATCGGACGCTCGGTCGCTTCGATCACCCAGATGGTGCAGCAGGAACATGGCGTGGATGTCTCGCCCCTGTTGCCCGATTATCGCCGCCGTCTGGCGGAACGCTTTCGGCAGGAGTTGCAGCCGATCCCCGGCATCGCCGCCGCGCTGACCGCGCTGCAGGGCATGCCGATGGCGGTGGCGTCATCCTCGACCCCGGGGCGGATCGCGCAATCGCTGGAACTGACCGGGCTGAGCGGGTTTTTTGGCGGCCATGTCTATTCCGCGGTGCAGGTGCAGAATGGCAAGCCGGCCCCGGATCTGTTCCTGCTGGCGGCACGCCATCTTGCGGTTCCGCCCGAAAACTGCATCGTCATCGAAGATAGCGGTGCGGGGATTCAGGCTGCGCGGGCGGCGGGGATGTATGCCATCGGGCTGCTGGGCGGATCGCATGCGCAGGCGTCGGGGCTGGCGCATAAGCTGCCGCAGCTTGGGGCCGATGCGATTGCCACCCATGCGGATGAACTGCCCGGTATCGTGCAGGCGCATATCGGCGCCGCGCTGACAGGATAAAGAGGCTGCAAGATGTATCTTGGCATTGATCTGGGCACTTCCGGGGTCAAGGTTCTGCTGATGGACGGGGATCAGCGCGTTCTGGCCTCGGCCAGTTCGGGGCTTACGGTGTCGCGCCCGCATTCGGGCTGGGCCGAGCAGGATCCCGATCAGTGGATCAGGGCAACCGAAGCCGCGCTGGCGCAGTTGCGGGCCGATCATGATCTGGCCGGGGTCAGGGGCATCGGACTGTCGGGGCAGATGCATGGCGCGGTGGCGCTGGATGCTGCGGGTCGGGTGATCCGCCCGGCGATCCTGTGGAATGACGGTCGCTCGCAGGAACAGGCGGCGGCGCTGGACCGCGATCCGCGCTTTCGCGAGATTTCGGGCAATATCGTCTTTCCGGGCTTCACCGCGCCCAAGCTGGTCTGGATGGCCCAGCACGAGCCCAACAATTTCGATAATATCGCCAAGGTCCTGCTGCCCAAGGATTATCTGCGCCTGTGGCTGACGGGCGAATATGTGGCCGACATGTCGGACGCGGCGGGGACTAGCTGGCTGGATACCGGCGCGCGGCTGTGGTCTGCCGAACTTCTGCAAGCGTCGGGCATGCGGCCCGACCAGATGCCCGACCTGATCGAGGGCAATGCACCTTCGGGCGGTCTGCGGGCGAAACTGGCCCATGCCTGGGGGATGCAGCCGGGAATTGTGGTGGCAGGCGGGGCAGGCGACAATGCTGCCACCGCCGTCGGCGCGGGCACTGTGGCCGAGGGGCAGGGCTTTGTGTCGCTGGGCACCTCGGGCGTGCTGTTTGCGGCGACCGAACGCTATCTGCCGCTGCCCGAAAGCGCGGTCCATGCCTTTTGCCATGCCTTGCCGGGGATGTGGCATCAGATGGGGGTGATCCTGTCGGCCTCGGCCGCGCTGGAATGGCTGTCTGGGATCACGGGACAACGCCCGGCGGATCTGACGGCGGAACTTGGTACGGATCTGAAAGCGCCGGGTGAGGTGACCTTTCTGCCCTATCTCTCGGGCGAGCGGACGCCGCATAACGATGTGACCCTGCGGGCGGGGTTCAGCGGTCTGTCGGCCCGGACCGATCGCGCGGCGCTGACGCAGGCGGTGCTGGAGGGTGTGGCCTTTGCCTTTGCCGATAACCTTGCAGTGCTGCGGCAGGCGGGCTCGGATCCGCAGGCGCTGGTCGCGCTTGGCGGCGGGGCGCGGTCGGAATATTGGGTTCACGCCATCGCCACGGCCTTGGGCTTGCCCATCCTGATCCCCGACAGCGGCGATTACGGCGCGGCCTTTGGTGCGGCGCGTCTGGGCCTGATGGCGGCAACCGGCGCTCCGGTCAGCCAGATCTGCACTGCCCCCCGCATCGCGGCCGAGATCCTGCCGGATCCCCGCCTGACCGATGCCTATGCCGAACGCCTGCAAAGGTTTCGCGGCTGACGGCGCGCCTCAGCGGCCCATGCTGTAGAATTCCTCATTCGGCTGCATCCCGGTGACATTGGCAATCCGGTTAGACATGCCGAAAAAGGCCGAAATGGCGGCAATGTCCCAGATATCGTCCTGGGTAAACCCATGCTCGCGCAGTGTGGCGAAGTCGCCGTCGCCAACAGCGCCGGAATCCTGCGACACCTTCATGGCGAAATCCAGCATGGCGCGCTGGCGCGGGGTGATATCGGCCTTGCGGTAATTCACCGCGACCTGATCCGCGATCAGCGCATTCTTGGCCCGGATGCGCAGGATCGCGCCATGGGCAATGACGCAATACTGACATTCGTTGGCGGCACTGGTGGCAACCACGATCATCTCACGCTCGGCCTTGGTCAGATTACCGGGCTTTTCCATCAGCGCATCGTGATAGGCGAAAAAGGCGCGGAATTCGTCCGGGCGTTGGGCCAGCACCAGAAAGACATTCGGCACGAAACCGGATTTTTCATGCACGGCATTGATGCGTTCGGCGATATCGGAAGGAAAATCCTTCAGCGAGGGAAGGGGGAACTGGCTGATGGGGGTGTCGGACATGCGGACCTCTGAGACGGAACTGATCCGCGCATGATGGCACGGATATTCGCCGGACCGAAGGGGGGATCACGAGGTCTTGGAACCGGCCTTGGCCTTGCCGCGGCCCTTTTGCCAGGGCGCGCCATATTGCAGCCAGATCACCGACAGCCACCACAGCGTCAGGATCGCCCAGGCGTCCACCAGAAGGCGCCGCCAGACCGGCTGATCGGCGGGGTTGATCTGGAAGGCATCGCCGATGACCGACAGCAGAACGCAGATCACGAATGACCACAGCCCGCCCTTGCCGATCTGTTGCAGGGCTACGCCGGGCGTGGTGGCGGCCAGCCACTCCATCGGGCGTGCCAGCGGCACCGCGACCAGCCAGGCCGCAGCCATGATCGCCAGATAGCGGGTGCCGTCCAGGTTCCATTTGTCGATCATGCCATAGACCATCTTCAGCGCATTGCGCACCGGCAGGGCCGCATCGCCGAAATCCAGCGCAATCAGGATGGCCGCACCGAACAGGAACATGCCGGTGGACAGGATCGTCAGCAGCCGCTTATGCGGCATCAGCACCGGCATGAACTTGTGGCGGAACAGGCCCATCGCCACGCCGGAATAGAACAGCATCTGCCAGCCAAAGGGGTTGAACAGCAGGCCGCCATCGCGATGGTTCGGGATCAGCGCATTCAGCAGCGGCGCAAACCACCACAGCACCAGCGACCCGGCCGCGAAGCTGAAAGGATAGCGTTTCAGGATCGGCACCAGCAGCGGGGCCGAGGCGATCAGGATCACATAGACCGCCAACACGTCCAGCAGGTTCGGCTGCAGCCACATCGTCGCCAGCACGCCCAGATAGCCCAGCGGGTTTTCCATCACCCAGATGGCGTATTGTCCCCAGACCGCCGTATGCTCCAGCCCGATATATTTCAGCCAGGCCGACAGCAGCGCCATGATCAGGCCGCCAATGATCAGGGCGCGCCAGACCTCGAAGGCGCGGCGGGCAAAGCGCCATTGGGCCGGGCGGGTGCCCTGTTTCTGCTCGACGCTCAGCCAGACCATGCCGACCAGAAAGCCCGACAGCAGGACGAAAAGCTCTGCCGCGTCGAAGACCGAGAAATTGGCCAGCGTGAATTTGCGCAGGGGCGAGGCCGGCATGTGGTCGATCATGATGCAGACCAGCGCGTAGCCGCGCAGCATATCCAGGGCGATCAGGCGCTTCATTGCGGTAACGCGCTCCACTGTTCCAGCAGGGCGGCATGGCTGACCAGCGCGTCGGTTTCCTCTTTTGTCAGGAAGGACAGCGCCTCGGACTGGGTGGCGGCATTGGCAATCTTGGCCTCGGCGGTGATCTGCGGCAGGCGCTGCGCGGCGGGCAGAGGCCGCGCGGGGGGCAGCATCGAGATATGGCGCGCCATCAGATCGGGATCGCGGCCCAGATCCAGCAGGATGGATTTGTCGCTGGCCGGTCGCGGCAAATTGCGTGCGGCGGCATGGGCGGCGGTCAGGATGGCGGGGGGATCGCGTTCTTCCGGGGTGACCAGCAGGCCGCGCATCCGCGCCCAGCGGCCAAAGACCGGGCTGGCCGAATAGCGTGAGGTCAGCGGCGACAGGATCAGCCCGGCCAGGATCGGCGACAGCCAGACCAGCTGCCAGGGTGAAAAGCGCGCCAGCACCGCGACCGTCACCACGCCGACCAGCACGTGAATCCAGTGCCTGCGAATGACGACGCCCCAATCGGGCATCGAGCCTGCCCGCACCTGGGCCTGCCAGCCGCTGTCGCGACCGCGCAGGATCTCGTAGATCTGGCGGGTCTGGATCAGCATCTGCACTGGCGCGATCAGGGCCGAAAGCAGATTTTCAAAGATCGCGCTGGCAAAGATCCGCACCGGCCCGCCCGATTCCCGTGCCAGCGGTCGCAGCCAGGCGCGGAACGTGGCGATCATCTTGGGCAGCAGCAGAAAGGACATTGCCGCCACGAACAGCCAGAACATGCGCTGCGCGTCAAAGACCGGCCAGTTCGGGAACATCTGATAGGCGTTCGGGAAATATTCCGGCGTGGACAGCAGCACGGTGAAGGACAGGGTCAGACCCACCATCAGCAGCGTCAGCCAGATCGGGCTCATCACGAAGCCCAGCATGCCGATGATGAAATGGGCAAAGCTGACGGGACGCATCCCGCGCATGCGCAGCAGGCGGGCATGTTGCAGGTTGCCCTGCGCCCAGCGGCGTTCGCGCGCCGCCATATCCAGCAGCGTCGGCGGAGAGCCCTCATAGCTGCCGCGCAGGTCGTGATCCAGCCGCACCTTCCAGCCCGCGCGGCACAGGGCGGCGGCCTCGACGAAATCATGGCTCAGGATGGTGCCGCCGAAGGGCGGCTTGCCGGGCAGGCGGGGCAGGCCGCAGGCCTCGGCAAAGGCGCTCATCCGGATGATGGCGTTATGGCCCCAGTAATTGCCCGAATTTCCCGACCACGCCGATACGGCCCGCGCGATCATCGGGCCATAGACGCGGCCCGCGAACTGGATCTGGCGGGCAAAGATCGTCTCACCCCCCACAAGGATCGGCATGGTCTGGATCAGGCCCATCTGCGGGTCGGCATTCATCCGCGCAGACAGTTCGCGCACCGTCTTGCCTGCCAGGATACTGTCGGCATCCAGCACCACCATCTGATCGTAACGCCCGCCCCAACGGCGGACGAATTCGGCCAGATTGCCCGATTTGCGATCCTCATTCGTCATCCGTCGGCGATACCAGATCGGCACCGGAGAGGTTTCGCGCGCCGTGGCAATGGCCAGCGTCTCATTCACGGCCATGACCGGATCGCGGCTGTCGGACAGCACGAAGATCTCGGTCCGCTGGGCCATGCCCTCGCGCTGCAATTCCTGCGCAAGGGCAGAGAGCAGGCCGATGCTTTCGGCGGTATCTTCGTGATAGACCGGCATGACGACGACGACGCGGGCGTCGTTGGGGCCATCGGGCGTGCTGAGCCGGGGCGCGAACAGCCCCGCCAGGACCGAGCAGAAGGAAAACCCGACCCAGCCAAAGGTCGGCACGAACAGGATCAGCAGCGCCCATTGCATCGGCGTCGGACGGTCGCCGAAGGTCTGCAACATCTGCGAAAAGCCAATGGCCGCAATCGCCGCCGCGCCGCCAAAGGCGATCAGCCGGGCCAGCCAGACCTTGACGCCATCGAACCGGACCCGCTGACGGATCGTGGGCTTGTGCCGGAAATCCTGCACCGGCATGGCCAGTGGCGCCTCGGGCGGGACCGCGTCCATGAAATCTTCATCGATCGCAGCAGGTTCTGGGCGAAGCTCCGTCATACGGTCCAACGCGTCAGCCAGGTCTCGCTGAGGGCGACACCTTTGCTATCGGTCAGAACTGCCTGTAAATCCGCCAATGTCGCATCGCCCGGTTCATATTCAAAAGCCAGACGCAGAACGCCCTGATCGGGTAAAGGTTTCAGATAGGCATGCACGATATTGCCGGCCGAGGCCGTGACCTTGGATTGCGGCATGTCATGGGTGAACAGCGAAAGGTCGAAATCGACGATGAAGCTGCGCGTGGTTTCGACATTGATCGACCGGCCCGAGCGGACCTGCCGCACCTTGGCCAAGGGCACATCATTGGGCGGCAGCGGCGCGAAGGACAGGCGATAGCGGAACTCGTGCCGCTCTCCGCGCGCCATCGGCTTCTTGGGCAGCCAGTAGCTGACGATATTGTCGTTGAATTCGTTCTCGACCGGGATTTCGATCAGCCGGACCTCGCCTTCGCCCCAGTCACCTTCGGGCTGGATCCAGGCCGAGGGGCGCTGGTCATACATCGCCTCGGCATCCTGATAAGCGATGAAGTCGCGGTTGCGCTGGATCAGGCCGAAGCCGCGCGGGTTGTTATCGACAAAGGACGAGATCTGCAGGTTCTTATGCGCGGCCAGCGTCCGCCACAGCGCCTGTCCCGCGCCGGTATGCATCTGCAACCCGTCGCTGTCATGGACAGCGGGGCGATAGTCGTCGACGGTACGGCGGCTGGCAGGGCTGAACCAGAACATGGATGTCAGCGGCGCGATGCCGGTATTTTGCAGCTCGACCCGCGGGAAAATCGCCACGCGGGTGCGCACCATGGTGACGGCACCGGGGTTCACGTCGAATTGAAAGGCAGCGGCCACCGATTTGCTGTCCAGCAGCGCATAGATGCGCACCGATTCCGCCGTTGGATCGGGTTCCTGAATCCAGAAATCCGTGAACAGCGGAAATTCCTCGCCATCCGGGCTGCCGGTCTTGATCGCCATGCCGCGCGCCGACAGTCCATAGATCGTGCCGCGTGCCACGGCGCGGAAATAGGTCGCGCCCTGAAAGACCAGAAATTCGTCCATGACGCCGGGCCGGTTCAGCACCGTGCGCAGGCGGAACCCGGACCAGCCCATCTCACCCACGGTTTCGGTATCCGCCCCGCCCGGGAATTGCGACGGATCGAATTCCAGCAGTTCCGGGTCAAAGGCCATGCGCTGCGGTACGCCATCGCGCACCACGCTGATATTCACCGGCTCATAGAAGATCGCGCCCGGCGGCAGCAGATCCATGCTGAACAGCCCCGACCCGGCCAGAGGATCGGCATCGCGGCGGAAACGGATGCCGCGATACTGGTCATAATTCAGGTTGGCAAAGCTGCCGACCTGCTTGGCCACGGGCTGTTTATAGACCCGCTGCGACCGTTCGGCCGCCAGTGCCGCGACCTCTTCGAAGCCGAAGACGCTGGGCGATACGGGGGTGTTATCCCCGGCCCGGGCACTGGGCTCTGGCTGCGGTTCGCCTTGTGCCTGAACCTTGGTGGCGGCAAAGGTGCCACCTGCGGCAATGGCGGTGGCTGCGTTGAGAAACTGACGACGCTTCATATCAGGGAATGCTGGTCCAAAAAAACCGTTTCATCATAAGCGGCACATCATTCAGCAACAAGCCACAAAGCCGATGCGGCGGGGACTAATTGCCTTTGACATCACGAAAAACTGGCTGAATACCGCCGGTTCGACTGCCTATTGCCGCGCCAGCCATTCCGTGACCGGCCGACGGATATTCGGCATGCCCGAGTCCAGCGCCTCATTCACCACGCCGCGAAGCTCTGTGATCGAGACATGGCGGATCAGGTGCTTGACCGGACCGATCGAGGCCGGGCGCATCGACAGGCGCCGGATGCCCAGGGCGGCGAATGTCAGCGCCTCGATCGGGCGGCCGGCATCCTCGCCGCAGAAGGACAGCGGCACGCGCGCATCCTCGCACCGCTGCACGATCTGTTTCAGCAGCATCAGGAAGGATGAATTCAGCGTGTCATAGCGGCGGCGCACGCGCTCATTCTCGCGATCTGCGGCGAAGAAGAACTGTTTCAGGTCATTGCCGCCGATCGAGACGAAATCGCACATCTCGAAAAAGCGCTGCGGCGCGAAGGCCAGCGAGGGGGTTTCCAGCATGGTGCCCACGCGGATGTCGCTGGGCATCTCATGGCCCAGACGCTGCTCGCGCGCGACCTCTTGCATCAGGATGCGATAGGCGTCGTGATATTCGGTGATCTCGGCGACAAAGGGGAACATCACATGCAGCGGACGCCCGGCAGAGGCGCGGATCAGCGCCTGCAACTGCATGCGCAGCACGCCGCGCTTGTCCAGACCCACCCGGATCGCGCGCCAGCCCATCGCCGGGTTCGGTTCATCCTGCGGCTTCATATAGGGCAGAACCTTATCCGAGCCGATATCCAGCGTGCGGAACATCACCGGCTTGTCAAAGGCATTGTCCATCACACGGCGATAGAGGGCCGCCAGTTCGGACCGGCGGGGGACGTGGTTGCGGATCAGGAATTGCAATTCGGTCCGGAACAGGCCCACGCCCTCGGCCCCGGATCCCTGCAACGAGGGCAGATCCGCCATCAGACCGGCATTCATATATAGCTGGATCGTTTCGCCGCAGGTGCCGGTGGCGGGCAGATCGCGCAGGCTGGCATAGCGCGACTGCGCCTCGGCCTGCATGGCGATCTTGTCGCGAAAGGCGGCGGCGACGGTGTCTTCGGGACGCAGATGGACGATGCCCTGATCGCCATCGACCAGAACCGGATCGCCATTCAGCGCCTCGCTGGTGATGCGGGCGGCGTGGATGACCAGCGGAATCGCCAGCGCCCGGGCGACAATCGCGGCATGCGACCCGACCGAGCCCTCTTCCAGCACCACGCCTTTCAGCTTGCGCCCATATTCCAGCAATTCGGCGGGACCGATATTGCGTGCGACAAGGATGGGGTTCTCGGGCATCTCGGCGCCAGTATCGACGCCCTGTCCGGTCAGGATGCGCAGCAGGCGGTTGGCCAGATCGTCCAGATCGTGCAGACGGTCGCGCAGATAGGGATCGGCCGCCAGTTCCAGACGCGACCGGGCGGTGGATTGTTCTTTCTCGACCGCCGCTTCGGCCGACAGGCCCAGCAGGATATCCTCTTCCATTCGCTTCAGCCAACTGCGCGAATGGGCGAACATCTTGTAGGTTTCCAGAACCTCCATATGTTCGCCATCGCCGACGATCTCGGCCCCGGCGAACATGGTGTCCACGTTTTCCTTCAGCCGCTCGACGCCCGCATGCAGGCGGGCCAGTTCCTTTTCGGGATCGTCGCCGACCGGATTGGCCACGACCACGCGCGGCTCGTGCAGCCAGACATTGCCCTCGGCCACGCCTTCCTGACCCGTCGCGCCGCGAAACATCTGCGGAAAGCGATGGGCCAGCGGCAGGCTGTCGGCCTGACTGCCCTTGAAGGCGCCAAGCTCGGTCATTTCGGCCAGAACCATGGCCACGACTTCCAGCCCGTAAAGCTCATCCTCGCTGAACTGGCGGGACTCGCGCGATTGCACTACCAGCACGCCCAGCTTTTCGCCGACCCGCTGGATCGGCACGCCCAGAAAGCTGGGGAACACCTCTTCGCCGGTTTCGGGCATGAAGCGGAAGCCAGGCTCGGCGGGGGCATTGGCGGTGTTCACATGGCGCCCGGTGCGGGCCACGCGGCCGACCAGCCCTTCGCCCAGACGCAGGCGGGTCTGATGAACGGCGGCGGCGCGCAGGCCCTCGGTCGCGCTGAGTTCAAGCGTCTCGGCATCGCGGAACAGATAGATCGAGCAGACCTGCGTGCGCATCGAATCCGCGATATTATGCGTGATCTGATCAAGCCGGTCCTGACCGCCGCCGGGGGCGGCCAGAATTTCCTTCAGCCGCCTCAGAAGCGAGCGTGAATCGTGATCGTTGCGGTCTTGCATCGCGTGTGCCTGCCTTTGCTGTCGCGATAACCCCGCAGGGTCTGATCCGTTCCTTGTGCCGGATCAGGCCGCGTCGAGGTCAAAGGCATCGTGCAATGCCTGCACGGCCAGTTCCATATATTTGCGGTCGATCAGCACGGAAATCTTGATCTCGCTGGTGGCGATGACCTTGATGTTGATATTTTCATCAGCCAGTGCCTTGAACATATGCGCCGCGACGCCGGTATGGCTGCGCATGCCGATGCCGACCACGCTGACCTTCGCCACCTCGGTATCCACGATCAGCTCGTCATAGGCGATGGTGCCATTGGCCTTGGCTTCTTCCATGGCGCGCTTTGCCCGTTCGACCTGATTGATCGGCACGGAAAAGGTCATGTCTGTCACCGAGCCGGGGTGATCCTCGTAATCCTTTTCCGAGATATTCTGGACGATCATATCGACATTGACGCCGGCATCGGCCAGCGGCGCGAAGATTGCCGCGGAAATGCCCGGGCGGTCTTCCACCGTCACCAGGGTGATTTTGGCTTCGTCGCGGGAATAGGCGATGCCATTGACGACTTTCGATTCCATGATTTCATCCTCATCGCAAACCAGCGTGCCCGAATTCTCGTCCGTATCCTCGAAGGATGACAGCACGCGCAGGCGGACCTTGTAGCGCATGGCCAGTTCGACCGAACGGGTCTGAAGGACCTTGGCGCCCAGACTGGCCAGTTCCAGCATCTCCTCGAAGGCGATGCGCTGCAATTTGCGCGCTTTCGAGGTGATCCGCGGATCGGTCGTATAGATCCCGTCCACATCGGTATAGATATCGCAGCGTTCGGCGTCGAAGGCGGCGGCAAAGGCCACGGCGGTGGTGTCCGAACCGCCCCGGCCCAGCGTTGTGATGCGCCCGTCGGGGCCGATGCCCTGAAAGCCCGCGACCACGGCGACCTTGAAGCCTTCGGCGAATTTCTGGTCCAGATTGTCGCGCGGGATGCTTTCGAACCGGGCCGAGGAATGCTGCGCGGTGGTGTTGATCGGCACCTGCCAACCCTGCCAGCTGCGCGCGGGCACGCCCATTTCCTGCAGCGTCAGGGCCATCAGCCCGGCGGTGATATTCTCGCCCGAGCTGACAACCGCGTCATATTCGCGGGCGTCGAACAGAGGTGAGGTCTGTTCGACCCAGCCGACCAGTTCATTGGTCTTGCCCGACATCGCGCTGACAATGACAATGACATCATAGCCGCGTTCGACCTCGCGCTGCACTTTCTGTGCGGCGTTGCGGATACGGTCCAGATCGGCGACGGATGTGCCGCCGAATTTCATCACCAGAAGCGGCATTTCGGGCCCCCAGCCGTAGTGTTGTTATCGGCGGGCTTTTATGGGCGGGGTGCCAAAACCGCAAGGGGCATAGAGCGATTGACTGCAAAGACTTGCGCCGGATTCAGGGCCGCGCGGCTTTGCGCCCGGTCGGGGTTTCGATGCGCGGCTGTGCGGTGCGGTATCTCCACCATGTCAATGCGGCGCCGGTCAGCGCGATGATTGCGACGCAAAAGGCGGTCATGGCGGGCAGCAGCCCCCAGGCATCCGCCAGAACGCCGCTGGCAATCACCGGCAGGGAAAATCCGCAATAGGCATAGAGGAACAGCCCGGCAGTCGCGCGGGCGCGATCGGATGGTGCACGGGCGCAGACCTCGGCCAATGCGGCCAGATAGGTAAAGCCATAGCTGGCCGCGCTGGTGATGCAGGTGCCCGCCAGCACGGCGATCAGGCTATCAAGGCGCATCCCCAGCAGCAGGACCCCAAATCCGCCCGGCACCAGAAGACAGCCCAGCAGCATCGCATCGCGGTTTGACAGTCTGCGTGCCAGCGGCTGACACAGAAAGCCGGTAAAGATCGCCAGAAACACAACCAGCCCGGCCCATCCGCCCAGCCCCCTGCGGCCCAGTTCCAGCGGCACCACCGCGATGGTCATGCCGGTTGCCGACCATGCCAGCGCCAGCGCGACGCCAAAAATCCAGCTGCCTTGGGGAAAGATCGGCGGGCGCAGGACGGGCGCGCTTGCGTCCCGTGACGTGCGGGGCAGGCAAAGCGCCGTTACCATCAGACAGGGCGTCAGGATGAACAGGATCAGAAAGCTGGCGGGAAACAGCGTCGGACCCTGCAGGCCAAGGCTGATCCCTGTTGCCAGCGCGCCCCCGCCAAAGCCCAGCGATGTGGCCGATGTCACGGCCAGCGCCGCGCTTCTGGTGCGCCCTGCGCCCATGATCTGCGGCATGAAGGCGGCGCCGGTCGTGGTCGCCAGCCCCGTACCAACGCCCAGCATCACCCGCGCGATGATCAGGCTTGACCAATGCGGCCAGATCGTCAGCAGCGCCGTGGCGGCGGCGGCCAGCGACAGCGCCACGATGATCGGCCCGCGCCGCCCGACCCGGTCCGAGATCCCGCCCAGGCACAGAAGCGTCGGCATCAGCCCTGCCACATAGGCGGCAAAGGCGATGGTGACCGCGGTTGCGCCAACATCGCTTTGCGCGGCATAGGCGCCGTAAAGCGGCGCCTGCAGATTGACGGCGAAGGTGACCAGAAACAGGCACAGGGCAAGGCCAAGGGCGGCAAGATTGCGGGGCATGACGGAACCTTTCGAAAAGACCCCTTCGGCTTGTCATCTGTGCGATGCTATGACAATTTTTTAATTGTCATAGATACAACCGCGCCCTGCCTGAATCCCGCCATGTCTGAACCCCGCTATCGCCAGCTTGCCCAGACCTTCGCCAAGGCGATTCGAACCGGCAGGTTGCCGCCCGGCAGCAGGCTGCCCACGCATCGCGCCTTCGCGGAAGAGTTCGGCGTGGCGCTTGCCACCGCCACCCGCGTCTATCGCGAGTTGGAGCGGCGCGGTCTGGTGGTGGGCGAGGCCGGTCGCGGCACATTCGTGCGCGACCCGGACATGCCCCTGACGACCGGGCTGCGGCAGGATGAGGGCGCCGACAGTGTCGATCTGATGTTCAACATGCCGGGCAATGCGGGCGATGCCGATCTGCTGCGCCAGTCCTTGCGCAAGCTTGCCAGCAGCGGCGACCTTGAGGCGATGCTGCGCTATCAGCCGCATGGCGGGCGCTGGCACGAGCGGCGCATTCTTGCGGGCTATCACACCAAGGCAATCGGGCCGGTGCGCGCCGAGGATCTGCTGATGACATCGGGCGGGCAGCATGGCTTGTCGATTGTCGCCATGGCGCTGCTGAAGCCCGGCGATGCGGTGGCGGTCGATGCGCTGACCTATCCCGGTTTTCGTGCGGTCGCGGAATTGCGCGGGCTGGAACTGGTCCCGATCGCGACCCAGCAGGGCGTCATGGACCCGGACCAGTTAGAGCGTCGTTGCCAAACCCGCCGATTGCGCGCCGCCTATCTGATGCCGACGGTGCATAATCCGCTGGGCAGTGTGATGGATGAGGCCGCCCGTCAGCGTATCGTGACAATCGCGCGGCGCCATGATCTGATCCTGATCGAAGATGGCGCCTATGGCTTTCTTCATCCTTCGGCACCGCCCGCCCTGTCGCAACTGGCGCCCGAACGCACGGTCTATATCGGCAGCTTTTCGAAGAACCTGGCGACCGGGCTGCGTATCGGCTATGTCGCTGGAACAGAAGGATTTACCGATCCCCTGATCGCGGCGATCCGGGCCAGCACATGGAACGTGCCCGCGCTGGTCTCGGCCCTGGTGACGGGCTGGATCGAAGACGGCACGCTGGCGGAAAAGGAACGCCACCGCCGTCAGGATGGCGCGATGCGTCAGCGCCTCTGCCGCGACGTTCTGGGCGATGCGGTGCAGGGCCATCCCAATGCCGGTTTCGCATGGCTGCCATTGCCTGCGGGCCAACGCGCGGCCCCGATCATCGCGCAGCTGAAACAAGAGGGGATCGCGATCTCTGGGGCGGAACCCTTTGCCACGACAACGGCGGTTCCGCAGGCCCTGCGGCTGGCCTTTGGCGGGATAGATCCGGATCGCTTGCCCGGAATTTTCGCCCGGATCGCGGCTGCGGTCAGGTCCGGGGGGAACTCGCCGCCGCGCTGACGCCTCAATTCGCCTTTTGCCGGGGCGCGAAGGGCAGGGGGGCGACAGGCACGCCATCCTCGATCAGCTTTCTGGCCTCTTCCGGACGGGCCTCGCCGTGGATGGCACGGTTGGGGCTGCGACCTTCATGCATGGCGCGCGCCTCATCCGCGAATTTCAGGCCGACATAATCGGAATTCGCCTCGACATGTTTGCGCAGCTTGTCCAGCGCCGCTTCCATCGGATTTTGCGGCTGGCTGAGCGGGGCGTCCTTGGCCGCCGACTTGGCCGGGACCGAGGGCGACATCAGCGATTTCTGCACCTCGGTCGAGCCGCATTGCGCGCAGGCGACCTGACCGGCCTTCCGCAACCCTTCGAACGCGTCGGAGGAACGAAACCAGCCGTCGAAATCATGTCCTTTGTCGCAGCGCAATGAATAGCGGATCATGGTGTTATCCTGTCTTCTATACCCACTATATCATGTCAGGCGCCGCGCTTCGCAAGATCGCGTAATGTCGCGATCAGCGGCCCCGCCGAGCCTGCGCGCCGATCCAGCACGTGCCGCGCCGCCATGCCCATCCGGTCAAGCAGTTCCGGCTGGCCAATCAGATCGTCCAGCGTTCCTGCCAGATCCTCTGGCGTCACGTACCTTGCGGCTTCGGCCTGATCCAGTGCCGCATATCCTTCGGCGAAGTTGCTGACATGCGGTCCGTGCAGGATGGCACAGCGATAGGCTGCCGGTTCCCACGGCGTATGGCCGCCGCGATCCGTCAGCGAACCGCCCACAAGACAAAGCGCGGCGGCGGCATACCAGCGCCCCATCTCGCCCAGCGTATCGACCAGCAGGACCGGCCCATCCTCATCGCCCTTCGACCGGCGCGCCACCGGCAGGCCGCGTTCGGCGATCAGGGCGGCCACCTCATCGCCGCGCTGCGGATGGCGGATGGCCAGAATCAATCGCAGCGCGGGATGTCGGGCGCTTGCGGCGACATAGGCATCCAGTATCGCGCCTTCTTCGCCGTCATGGGTCGAGGCTGCCAGGAAATGTGAATTGCGGGTATCCTCGGGGGCGGGGGGCGTGATCTGCGCGGGCCCCAGCAGTTTCAGGTCCACCCGTGCCATCAGCGCCTGTCTGGGCAGGCCCAGATCCAGCAAGCGCGCCTCACTGGCGGGATCCTGCGCCGACAGGGCGGCGATATTCTGCAGGATCGGCCTGATCAGCCCCGGAAACCGGCCCCAGTTTCGCGCCGAACCGGCCGAGATCCGCGCCCCGATCATGGCCTGAGGTATCTTGCGCCGCGCCAGTTCGGCGGCGCGCAAGGGCCAGAATTCGCCCTCGATGGTGATTTGCAGCCGGGGCCGCACGGCGTCCAGAAAACGCCGCAACGCGCCGGGCAGATCCATCGGCGCAAGCCGCGCGCGAAAGCCCCAATCGGTCACCATCTGCCGGGCGGTTTCGGTATTTGTGGTGATCACAAGTTCGAAATCCTGCGCCAGATCTTCGATGATCGCGCGGGCCGAGGTCAGTTCCCCCACCGATGCACCGTGGATCCAGATATCGGCGGCAAGGGGGTGCGCATCCATCACCAGCCGCTGCCGCAGCGCATCGCTGCCACCCAGACCCGCCCGCAGCCGCAGCAGCGGCTCGGCCAGTCGGGTCAACCCGGCATAGATCATGCTTGCCCCTTTTGCCTTATGCATCGGATGGCGCAGCTATATCCGCGCGGGCCCGCAATGCAAACGGGGGCGTGACGGCACGAATTTGCCGAATGCAGCCGATTTTCAGGGGGATCGGTTGGAGGCGGGTACCGGAATCGAACCGGTCTTCACGGATTTGCAATCCGGTGCGTAACCTCTCCGCCAACCCGCCGCCGTCGAAGGTGAACATCGCATAATGGATCGGCGCCAGCCTTGCAAGCCGAGAACGACTGCCGTTGCCCATGTCGGTGAATCGTGGCAATAAAACGGCAAAAGCAAACCGCAGAGGTTCCCGACATGCCCGATTTCGCCGCCCGGCGCACCATGATGGTGGACACACAGGTTCGACCCAATGACGTGACCAAGTTTCCCGTTATCGAGGCGATGCTGACAATTCCGCGTGAAGATTTCGTGCCGGCCTCTCGTCGCGCGGTCGCCTATTCGGGCGAAAACCTGGATATCGGCAAGGGGCGCGTGCTGCTGGAGCCGCGCACCCTGGCCAAGATGGTGGATGCGCTGGATATCCAGCCGACGGAAATGGTTCTGGATCTGGGCTGCGGCTATGGTTATTCGGCGGCGGTGATCGCCCGGATGGCCGAGGCGGTGGTGGCCATCGAGGATGATGAGGAACTGGTCTCCGAGGCGGAAACCCGGTTGGCCGAAGCCGGAATCTTCAATGTCGCCGTGCTGTCGGCGCGTCTGTCCGAAGGGGCGCCCGCGCAGGGGCCTTATGACGTCGTGCTGATCGAAGGCGCGGTCGAGGACATCCCCGAGGCCATTGTGGGCCAGTTGAAAGAGGGCGGTCGGATCGCCGCGCTGTTCCTTGAGGGGAAGCTGGGCGTCGTGCGCCTTGGATATAAACTTAATGACCGGATCAACTGGCGCTACGCATTCAACGCGAATGCGCCGCTGCTGCCCGGCTTCGCACGTGAGCGGGGATTTAACCTATGATGTCTTTTTTTCGTAAATTTGCCGTGACCGCCGTGCTTGGCGTGACGGTGGCAATACCGGCCCAGGCCGATACGCTGGCCGATGCCATGGTCGCGGCCTATCGCCACTCGGCGCTGATGGATCAGAACCGCGCCGTCCTGCGCGCCGCGGATGAGGATGTGGCCACCGCGATTTCGGGGCTGCGCCCGGTGCTGCAGTGGGTTGCCAGCCATACCGTGTCGAAAAGCGAAGGCACGTTTCAGACGCTGACAGGCATCGACAAGGATTATTTCACCCGTCGAAGCACCTCGATCCAGCTTGCGGCGGAAATGACGCTGTATGACTGGGGCCGTTCGCAACTGGCCATCGATGGCGCGAAGGAACAGGTTCTGGCCACGCGTCAGGCGCTGGTCGCGGTCGAACAGGACGTGATTCTGGCCGCCACCTCGGCATTCTTCCAGGTGCGCTCGGCGATGGAACAGGTGGAACTGCAGGAAAACTCGGTTCAGGTTCTGTCGCGTGAACGTCAGGCGGCGCAGGACCGCTTTGACGTCGGCGAAATCACCGTGACGGATGTGGCGCAGGCCGATGCGCAATTGGCGGCGACTCAGGCGACGCTTGTGTCCGCCCAGGGCGATCTGCAGATCGCGCGCGAGGGCTATCTGGCGGCGACCGGCCGTCCCGGCACCAATCTCAGCGCGCCGCCCGCGCTGCCGAAACTGCCCGCCTCGATCGAGGCGGCACGGCAGCTGGCCCAGAAAAACCACCCGCTGATCAAGCAATATCAGCGTCAGGCGGCGGCCTCTGAAATCGCCGTCGCCGCGGCGGCTGCGGAACGCAACCCGACGCTCAGCGCGAATGCCGGGATCGGGGTGACGCGCAGCTTCGACAACCTGACGCAGGATTATGAAAACGGAAACAGCGCCTCGGTCGGTCTGCAGCTGAGCCAGACGATCTATTCGGGCGGTCGCCTGCCTGCCGTGCACCGTCAGGCCATGGCCAATCGCGACCGTGCGCGGGCGGTTCTGCTGAACGCCTCGCGCCAGGTCAATCAGGCCGTGGGCGAGGCTTGGGCGAATATTCAGGTGGCCCGGGCCCAGATCGGCGCGATCGACGAACAGATCTCGGCCGCGCAGCAGGCCTATGACGGTGTGCGCGAGGAAGCCATGCTGGGCGCGCGGACGACGCTGGACGTGCTGGATGCCGAACAGGCGCTGCTGTCGGCCCGTGCCGACAAGATTACGGCAGAAGCCAATCTGCAGTTAGCACATTATCAACTATTGTCCTCTATGGGTTTACTGACGGTAGAACACCTAAAATTGGGGATTCCGACATATGACCCATCGCAATACTACAATGCCGTGCGTGATGCGCCGCATACCAGCAAACAAGGCCGCGACCTTGATCGCGTTCTGCGCGCCATCGGCCGCGAATAAGCCTCTGAACAAGCGGGGGCACCATGGCTGAACCCCGCTTGTCACATTCCGCATCGCGCCTTTCGGAAGATATCGGCGATGTGCTGTCAGCCATCCGACGCATGATCGCCGAAGATGACGCGCTCAGTTCGACCCGCGACCGGCTGCAGGCGGAACGCGATGCGCTGGATACGCTGATCCAGTCCAACGCGATCCAGGAAGATGCCGGCGATTTTCTGGCCCGACGCTATGGTGGCGATTCGGCGCTGGCCCGGAAACTGGCGGGCGCGACGGATAAAAGCGCCGCAAGCGCCGTGGAAGAGGGCTGGCCGCTGGGCCGCAGCGCCAATGGTGCAGATGCGGCCCGCCCGATCCGCGTCAAGCGGCATGGCGAGATGCGGGCAGAGCCAGGCAGCCTGCCTGCCGTGAAAGGCCCCGTTGCCGTGGCCAATGACACGGCACCGCTGAAACTGGAACAGCGGGTGCCGCAGCCTGACGAGGCGGCTTCCGCCGCGCCCAAGCAGGCCGGTTGGCGGTCCTGGCTGCGCCCCGAACCCCGCAAATCGCTGGACAACGCGGCGAAGCTGGCAATCGAGGTCACACCAACGCCCGAAGTGCAGAGCTTTCAGGACGTGGTTGACGACGATTCGGCCTTTGCCGAAGCCTTCGACTGGAAATCCCGCATGCGCCCCGACCTGAAAGAGGTCGTGGCCGCGCCCGTCGAGGCGCCGGAAGCCATGGTTGCCGAAGATCAGCAGGCCGAGGCTGAAACGGCGCCACCTGAGCCCGAGGCTGAAACCGTCGCAGCCTCGGACGGCGCGCTGGTCGAGAATGCCTCCGCGCTGGGCGATGATGACGCCGCGCTGCGCGATCTTCTGCGCGAACTGATCCAGGAAGAATTGCAGGGCGAAATGGGCCAGCGCTTCTCCAGCAATCTGCGCGCGGTGATCCGCCGTGAGGTCGCGTCGGTGATCGACCAGCATCTGGAACGTCTCTGACCCGCATCCTGTTTCTCTCTCTCTGAACAGGCGATGCATCAGCCAGCGCAATCTGGCTGATGCATTTCTGTGCCGCGATATGCCTTTGTACCCGGACCACGGCCCGCGCGCGCGTCGTCGGGTGACGCAGCCCCTTGCCCCGTCGTCGCGGCGGTGGTCTATGTAGGCTATGAAGAACTCTGACAATCCCGCCGATCCCTTCAAGAAAGCCTTGTCCGAAGCGACCCGTGCGCTGGCGGATGATCACGAGTTGAACGTGACTTTCAGCGCCGATCCCTCGGGCGTGTCGGGCGACACCATGCGCCTGCCGCAGGTCAGCCGCCGCATGACGCGGGATGAGATCCTGCTGGCGCGCGGGACGGCGGATGCGCTGGCGATGCGGATGCGGCACCACGATGCCGACACCCATGCGAAATTCGCGCCCACCGGGCCGATGGCGCGGGAGCTTTACGAGGCGCTGGAAACCGCGCGGGTCGAGGCTCTGGGCGCGCGCGACATGCCCGGTGCGCTGTCGAATATCGACGCCAAGATCGGGGCCGAGGCCGAAAAGAAGGGCTATGGCCAGATCAAGGCCCCGGCGGATGCGCCGCTTTCCGTGGCGGCGGGTTATCTGCTGCGCGAGGCCGCGACGGGCAGGGATTTGCCTTCTGCCGCGCAGCATGTGGCAGAATTGTGGCGTCCCTTTGTCGAGCAGCAGACCGGCGATGCGCTGGCCAGTGTTAATGAGGTGCTGGCCGATCAGGCCGCCTTCGCCCGCCTGTCGCGCAAGGTGATCAGCGATCTGGGCTATGCCGATCAGCTGGGCGACGACCCGGAAGATCCTCAGGATGACGAGGCCGAGGATGATGCCGAGCAGGAGGAAGAGGCGGGCGACAACCAGTCGCGCGACGAGGATGACGGCGAGGAAGCCGAGGCCTCGCCCGAACGCAGTCAGGAGCAGACTCAGGATGAGCGTCAGGCTCAGGTCAGCATGGACGATCAGTCCGATGACGAGCTGACCGACGAGGCCGAGATGCCCGAGGCGGAAACGCCCCCGGATCTGCCGCCGCCCGTCAGCGACGCCTCGGCCGATTACAAGGTCTTTACCCAGGAATGGGACGAAGAAATCAGCGCCGAGGATCTTGCCGACCCGGCCGAGCTTGAACGTCTGCGCGCCTATCTGGACAAGCAGCTTGAACCCTTGCGTGGCGCTGTCAGTCGTCTGGCCAATAAATTGCAGCGGCGTCTGTTGGCGCAGCAGAACCGCAGCTGGGAATTCGACAAGGAAGAGGGCGTGCTGGATGCGGGCCGTCTGGCGCGCGTCGTGGCGAACCCCACCACCCCGCTGAGCTTCAAGGTCGAGAAGGATACCGAATTCCGCGACACCGTCGTCACGCTGCTGATCGACAATTCCGGTTCTATGCGCGGTCGCCCGATCTCGATCGCGGCGATTTGCGCCGATGTTCTGGCCCGCACGCTGGAACGCAGCTCGGTCAAGGTCGAGATCCTGGGCTTTACCACCCGCGCCTGGAAGGGCGGTCAGGCGCGCGAGGCGTGGCTGAAGGCCGGGCGTCCGGCCCAGCCCGGGCGGCTGAACGATCTGCGCCACATCATCTATAAATCAGCCGATGCCCCCTGGCGTCGGGTGCGCCCCAATCTGGGCCTGATGATGAAGGAAGGGCTGCTGAAAGAGAATATCGACGGCGAGGCGCTGGAATGGGCGCATCGGCGGCTGGTCAAGCGCAGCGAGGCCCGCAAGATCCTGATGGTGATCTCGGATGGGGCGCCGGTGGACGATTCGACCCTGTCGGTCAATCCGGCCAACTATCTGGAAAAGCATCTGCGCGACGTGATCGCCATGGTCGAGCGCAAGAAGGCCGTGGAATTGCTGGCCATCGGCATCGGCCATGACGTCACCCGCTATTACGAACGCGCGGTGACGATCACCGATGCCGAACAGCTTGCCGGCGCGATTACCGAACAGCTTGCGGCGCTGTTTGACAGCGATCCGCGCAAACGCGCGCGGGTTTTGGGCATGTCGACGCTGCGCCGCGCCTGAGGGATCAGCCGTGCTCTTCCGCGGCGGTCTCTGCCAGCGCCTGGTTCAGCGCACGCAGGGCGTCGATGTGATAGACGACGCCGATGATTTCGGGCTCTGGCGGCGCGGCATCAGGGTCGTCTGACGGTTCGGGCGGACGGATCACCGGCAGGAAGGCCGCCAGCGAGCGGTCGAATTCGCGCAGAGCCTCATCCAGCGGTGTGCCCTCCATCAGGGCGTGGCCATCGGCGGCCAGATTTCGCACCAGATCCGGGGCAGGGGCGTTATCGGCATCCAGCGGGCGCAGGATCGCGGTGATGCGCATCTTTTGCGGCAGCCAGACCTGCGGCCCCTCGGCAATGCGGACGCCGCGATTTTCAAGCTGCGTCAGGAAGAAGGACCGCCGTACCAGCCGTGATGCCAGCGCCGAGCTGAGAGACACCGCCGTCATCACCGCGATCCCGGTCTGCCAGTCCCCGGTCAGTTCGAAGACGATCATGGCAGTCGAAATCGGCGCCCCCAGAATCGCGGCGCCGACCGCACCCATCCCCGCGAAGGCATAGAGGTTCACGCTGCCAGAGACCTCTGGCATGATCCATGTGGCGATGATGCCAAAGGCCAGCCCGGTCAGCGATCCCATGACCAGCGCGGGCGAAAAGACGCCGCCGCCCATGCGCCCGCCCAGCGTGATCGCCACCGCGACGGCCTTGACCAGCGCGAATGTAATCGCCGCCAGAAGGTCGATCCGCCCCGACAGCGCGGCGGCCGTGGTTTCATAGCCCACGCCGATAATATGCGGAAAGGGGATCGCAATCATGCCCAGAAGCAGCCCGGCAATGGCCGGTCGCGACCAGCGCGGCCAGCCGAGTTTCCCCATCGCCCATGTCCCCACCCGGTCGGCGCGAAAGATCGCGGACATCATCGCCGCCGCCACCAGCGCCGAGATCAGGCCAAGCAGCATGAAGGCGGGCAATTCGATATAGAAGGCCAGGTTCATTTGCTGGGGCAGGGTGAATTCGGTCAGCCCGCCAAATTCCAGCCGGTTGATGACCGTGCCCGCCACGGCGGAAATGGCGATGGGCGCAAAGGAATGGATCGCGAAATGGCGCAGGATCACCTCATGCGCGAACAGCGCGCCTGCGATCGGGGCGTTGAAGCTGGCCGCAACCGCGCCTGCCACCGCGCAACCCAGCAGGTCGCGCCCGGTCATCGGGCTGGCCTTGATCCGTGTCGCAACAGCGGTCGAGATCACCCCGGCCAGATGCACCACCGGACCTTCGCGTCCCGAACTGCCGCCCGCGCCCAGCGTGATCAGGGACGCGGCTGCCGAGGCCAGCCCCTCGCGGGTTTCGACGCGGCCACCCTCCAGCGCGGCGCCCTCGATCACGTCGGCAACGGCGCGGACGCGGCCATCCGGGGTAAAGCGGTCAAGAATCAGCCCGACGATCAACCCGCCGATGACAGGCACCAGCATGATCCAGTACCAGGGAAGACGTTCGGCCGTGGTGGCCAGCGTCAGGTCATCCGCACCATAGATCATCCGCTGCAGCGCCGAAATGCCCAGCCGAAAGCCAAGTGCCGCCAGCCCCGCGCCAATCCCGATCAGCAATGCCATCAGCCAGAACTGGAGCTGGCTTGGCCCCTGATCGCGCATAATGCGCAGCGCCGTGCGCCCGCGACCATAGCAATAGCGCCAGCCCCGGCCGATCAAAGAGGATTGCGGCCCGCTGGCGGCCTTTTGTCGCGATGTCTTGCTGCTGCCCATCTGTGTCCTGCCCCTGCGGGCAGCGAATCACAAAACCTGTCCCTGGTCCAGCATCAAGGGCAGGCTGCGGGTCAGCAGGTCCAATCCGCCCGGTCGCCAGCCCATGCCGCGCAGGGCATCGCAACGCAGCACGGAAAGCGCCGAGGCCTCGGCGCGTGGCGGCGGGGGGTGAGGGCAACCGGTCAGCGATGCGACACGTGACAGCAGATCGTGACGGTCCAGCACAAGATCGCTGACATTGGCGCATCGCGGCGGGGCCGGCTGTCGCAGCAGCAGCAGGATGGCGGCGGCCAGATCGTCGCCATGAACCTCTGTCGCGACACGCGGCGCAACGGGCCTGTCCGCCAGGTAATCCGCGAAAAGCCCGCGCCATTTGTGGTCCGGTTCCGCGCCATAAACCCCCGTGGCGCGCAAGGCTGTGGTGTGAAAGCCCTGATCCGCAAGGCCTTGCAGATGATCCTCGGCCAGTGCCTTCACCTCGCCATACAGGGTCGTTGGGCGGGCTGGCAGATCGTCGGTCAGGATCGTGCCGGGCCGGTGCCCGTCATGGACCGCACGAGAGGACAGGAACAGGATCCGCCCGACGCCTGATCGCGCGGCGCTGTCGAACAGGCGGATCGAGCCGTCCAGATTGAGGCGGCGGAAGCCTGCGGGATCGTCGCCCTCGCCGCCGCGATAGCGACCGGGGGTATGGGCGAAGGCGCAATGGATCAGCGCGTCATGCCCGGCCAGATCGGGCGCATCGCCCAACCGATAACCGCTGTCGCGACCCAGCAGGGTGATCTGATGCCCGGCAGCTTCCGCCGCGCGCATCACATGACGCCCGACAAGGCCCGACGCGCCTGTCAGCGCGATCCGCATCAGGCGGCGGGGCGTCTTTGCGCCGCAAGGTCGGGCACGGGCTGGCCCGAGGCGATGGCTTTCCACAGGTCGATCAGCGGACGCAGCAGATGCACCTTTTCATGGTTCGACCAGGGCTTTTCATATTGGAAATGCAGGATGCGGATGTCGTCCCAGCTCCACAATTCGGGCATCCTGAACCAGACATATTGCAGCATGTTATGATGGATCGACAGCCCGTGCCAGTCGGGGAAATAATCCTGCAGGAAGGTCTGATCGGTGCGCCGCCAGAAGATGCCGGGCTTGTCCAGACGCTGCAGCATATCGCGATAGGTGGCGATATCGGGGCGGGCGGTGAAGACGCCGGAATTCATCCGGTGAAAGCCGTCCAGCCCGTCATAGACATTGGGCGCGGCGCAGAATTCGGGCAATTGAAACAGCTTGTCCACCGGTCGCAGCACCACCGCATCGGCATCGATGAAGACGCAGCGCTGATAATCCAGCTGCCACAGCCGCAGCTTGATGAAATTGTCCAGCGGCGTGTGAAAGGCGGGCTTGCCGCCGCGTGTATAGGCCGCGCGGGCATGCAGGGCGTCGCGGGCGTGGGTCTGGTCGAAACCGGCAGAGGTCGGCAGCAGATCCGCCGCCACCAGCCTTGCGCCAAGCGCGGCCAACCGCGCCAGATGCGCCTGTTCCAGCCCGCGATGCATCACCACCAGATCCGCCTCGGTCCCGGTCAGCCTCAGCGACCGCAACAGCGCCTCGGCCCCCGGCAGATAGGCGGGGTTGCTGACCAGCGTCACGAAGGCATGATCGGATCGGGGAGGGGTCTGGGCCAGCAATCCCTCGGGCAGCGTTTCGGCACGGTGCCGTGTTATGGGATGCAGCGGCGAAATGCGGTTGTCGTCCATGAAAGCTCCTGCCTTCGGTCGGCCTTTTGCAATATGTTTGACCATGTCACTATGGCGTTTTCGTGACCGGTTGATGACAAAGACAGAAGGGCTTTGCCACGGCTGCGGTTCCCTCTAACCTGCGGAAATCAAGCAAAGGATCGCCGATGCCACTTCCTGATGACCTAAGCCACAGCCTGCAGGCGCTGCTGGGAACGCGCTTTTCCGTGACGCAGGCGGATCGCGGCCATCACGCGCAATCCGAAAGCTTTCACAGCGCCCCGCCGCCGGATGCCGTGGTCTGGCCCCGCACGACCGAAGAGGTCGCCCGGATCGTTGCGGCCTGCGCGGATGCCGGGGTGCCGCTGGTCGCCTGGGGTGCCGGAACCTCGCTTGAGGGGCACGCGCTTGCCTATCGCGGCGGGGTCACGCTGGATCTGAGCCAGATGGACAGGGTGATCGAAATTCGCGCGCCGGATATGCAGGTCACCGTGCAGCCCGGCGTCACGCGAGAGGCGCTGAACACCGAATTGCGCGCGACGGGTCTGTTCTTTCCCGTCGATCCGGGGGCGAATGCGTCGCTGGGCGGCATGGCCTCGACCCGGGCCAGCGGCACGACGGCGGTGCGTTATGGCACGATGCGCGACAATGTGCTGGCCTTGCAGGTGGTGATGGCGGATGGCCGCGTGATCCGCACCGGCACGCGGGCGGCGAAATCCAGCGCGGGCTATGATCTGACCGGGCTTTTCGTGGGGGCCGAGGGCACGCTGGGTATCATCACCGAACTGACGCTGAAGCTGCATGGCCAGCCGGAAGAGGTCGCCAGCGCCGTCTGTGCCTTCGAGACGCTGGATCATGCGGTCGAATGTGTCAGCGCCACGATCCAGTCGGGCATTCCGATGGCGCGCATCGAATTTGTCGATGCGGCGACGGCGCGGGCCTTTAACCTGCATTCAGGGGCCAGCCTGCCGGAAATGCCGCATCTGATGGTGGAATTCCACGGCTCTCCTGGCAGCGTGCGCGAAGATGCCACCCGGTTCGGAGAGATCGCAGAGGATTTCGGCGCGACCGGCTTTGACTGGGCCACCACGCCCGAGGATCGCGCCCGGCTGTGGCGGATGCGGCATGGCGCCTATCACGCCTGTCTGGCGCTGCGATCCGGGGCAAAGGGGGTGGTCACGGATGTCTGCGTGCCGATGTCGGAACTGCCCGCCGCGGTTCACGCCGCCGCCGAGGATATCGCCGCCGCTGGTCTGCTGGGGCCGATCGTCGGGCATGTCGGTGACGGCAATTTCCATTCGCTGCTGCTGGTCGATCCCGATGACAAGGCCGAGATCGCCGCAGCCAAAGAGGTAGCCCGCAAGATGGCCGAGCGTGCCCTTTCCGTCGGCGGCACCATCACCGGCGAACATGGGATCGGGGTCGGGAAACGCGATCTGATGGCGGCACAGCATGGCGATGGCTGGCAGGTGATGGGCGCGATCAAGCAGGCGCTGGATCCGCAGGATATCCTGAATCCGGGCAAGATGCTGCCCGACCGGAACTGATACCGGACTAAGCGGTTGACCCTGTAAGTTTTCAGACAAATGGGGGAGCCATGTCCAGCAACGATAGCAATCCAGAACGCGCGGCCAAGCGCCATGTCCCGGCCATTGTGGGCATCGGGCTGGCCCTGGTCGTGGCGCTTCTGGCCTTCCTGATTTTCATGCCCGGCGTGGATGAGGATGATGAAGGCATCGCCACCACCGCGCCGCCCGAGGGCGTGACCTCGACCGAGGCCGAGGGCGGGATGGCCGACGGCGGCAGCAATTAAGGCCGGGTCACCCGGATTTCCCGGCCTGCATGCCGTCCCGCATGCAGGCCATGTCCTGCACGCGAAATACGCAGCGCATCTGACATATTCGTGAGCAAGACAGCCCGGTGACTTTTGTTCACGCCTTTGCGATAACCCGGTCAAGGCGTGCCAAGCGCCAGAACATTTATGAGGGCAGTCATGCGCATCTTAACGAAATTCATGCTGGGGCTGATGCTGGTCCTGGCTGTGGCCTGTTCGCGGACACCGACGCGCGCGCCATCTGCGGGGCCGGGGGCCAATCCGCAACTGGGCGACAGCCGTCCCCACAGCTGGACCTCGGGCAGCCCCTATGGTCAGGCCGTGCATGGCATCGACATCTCGCGCTGGCAGGGCAATATCGACTGGAACCGGGTGCGCGGGTCGGGCATCAGCTTTGCCTTCATCAAATCGACCGAGGGCGGCGATCACGTTGACCCGAATTTCCGCCGCTACTGGTACGAGGCCGCGCAGGCCCGCATTCCGCGCGGCGCCTATCACTATTACTATTTCTGCCGTTCAGGCTTTGAACAGGCGCAATGGTTCATCCGCAGTGTGCCGCGTGAAGTCGGGTCGATGCCCCCGGTGATCGATCTGGAATGGACCAATTCCAAGACCTGTCCGCGCCGTCCCTCGCCCGCCGAGGTCAAGCGCGAGGCGTCGGTCTTCATGGATATCGTCGGCCGCCATTACGGCCAGCGGCCCATCATCTATACGACGGTCGATTTCTACCGCGACAACCGGCTTGGCGACATGCGCGCCGAATTCTGGCTGCGTTCGGTAGCCGACCATCCCCGCGTTCGCTATCCGGGCCAGCGTTGGGCATTCTGGCAATATACCGGCACGGGGATCGTTCCGGGAATTCAGGGCGATGTCGATCTGAACGCCTTCGCGGGTTCCCGTTCGGATTGGGTAAGATGGTTGAATACGCGCCTGACACGCTGAAGCCAGGCTTCTGGCTGAAGGCTGAATTCGCGGCGCTCTATATCGGGGCGCCGCTGCTGATCGCGCTGTTCATGCCCGCCTATCTGCTGTTCGAGGCGCTCGCGATCTTTTCCGTGGCCGGCCTGCTGCTGTTGTGGCTCAGCGGCGGGTTTCGCTGGCGGTCGCTGGTGGTGGGATGGGGGCGGATCCCGTGGCTGCAGGTGCTGGGGATCACGCTGGCCACGCTGATCTCGGGCTATGTCATCCTGTCGCTGAACCAGCCCGAGGCGCTGTTCGCCATCCCGCGTTACCGGCCTGAACTGCTGCTGCTGATCTGGGTATTCTACCCGTTGCTGTCGGCGCTGCCGCAAGAGCTGATCTTTCGCGTGCTGTTCTTTCACCGCTACCGCAGCCTGCTGCCGCAGGGCAATGCGGGCCATGCGCTGAATGCGGCGCTGTTTTCCTTTGCCCATCTGATGTACTGGTCCTGGATCGTGTGCATCTTTACCCTTGTCGGCGGATGGATCTTTGCCCGCGCCTATCAGCGTCAGGGCTTTCCATCGGCCTGGCTGTTGCATGCGGTGGCGGGGAATGTGCTCTTCGCGGTCGGCATGGGCTATTATTTCTACAGCGGGAACGTGGTCAGACCCTTCTGAGCGGTTGACTTCACCGCGCCATAGCTGTTCATGCGGTGGCTGAACGAAAGAGGTCCGCCATGCACGCCTATCGCAGCCATACCTGCGCCGATCTGACCGCCGCCAATGCCGGTGACACCGTCCGCCTGTCAGGCTGGGTGCACCGGGTCCGTGACCACGGGGGCGTGCTGTTCGTCGATCTGCGCGATCATTACGGCATGACGCAGGTGCTGGCCGACAGCGACAGCCCGGCCTTTGCCGCCATGGAAAAGCTGCGGGCCGAAACCGTGATCCGCATCGACGGCCGGGTGAAGCTGCGCGATGCATCGCTGGTCAATCCCAAGCTGCCCACCGGCGAGATCGAGGTCTATGCCACCGATCTGGAAGTGCTTGGCCCGGCGGACGAGCTGCCCCTGCCGGTCTTTGGCGATCAGGACTACCCCGAGGAAACGCGTCTGGCCTATCGCTTCATCGACCTGCGCCGCGAGTCGCTGCACCAGAACATCATGCTGCGCAGCCAGGTGATCCGGTCCTTGCGCAACCGCATGTGGGATACCGGCTTCACCGAGTTTCAAACGCCGATCATCACCGCCAGCAGCCCCGAGGGCGCGCGCGACTTTCTGGTCCCCTCGCGCCTGCACCCGGGCAAGTTCTACGCCCTGCCGCAGGCGCCCCAGCAGTTCAAGCAGCTGATCATGGTGGCCGGTTTCGACCGCTATTTCCAGATCGCGCCCTGCTTCCGCGACGAAGACCCGCGCGCAGACCGCAGCCCCACCGATTTCTACCAGCTTGACGTCGAAATGTCCTTTGTCGAGCAAGAGGACGTCTTTAACGCCATCCAGCCCGTCATTCAGGGCGTGTTTGAGGAATTCGGCAACGGCCGCCCGGTCGATGCCGACTGGCCGCGCATCCCCTATGCCGAGGCGATGCTGAAATATGGCAGCGACAAGCCCGACCTGCGCAACCCGATCGAGATGCAGGTGGTCAGCGACCATTTCCGCGGCTCGGGCTTCGCGATCTTTGCCAAGCTCTTGGAACAGGACGGCACCGAGGTCCGCGCCATCCCCGCCCCGACCGGCGGCAGCCGCAAATTCGCCGACCGCATGAACGCCTTCGCGCAGCGCGAGGGCCTGCCGGGCATGGGCTATATCTTCTGGCGCAAGGGCGACGATGGCACGACCGAGGCCGCCGGTCCCATCGCCAAGAATATCGGCCCCGAGCGGACCGAGGCGATCCGTCAGCAACTAGGACTGGGCGAGGGCGACGCGGCCTTCTTCCTGGGCGGCAAGCCCGAGCAGTTCGAGGCTGTCGCGGGCCGCGCCCGCAACGAGATCGGGCGCGAGCTTGGCCTGGCCGACGAAAACCAGTTCAAATTCGCCTGGATCGTCGATTTCCCGATGTATGAGAAGACGGATGAGGGCAAGATCGACTTCAGCCACAACCCGTTCTCCATGCCGCAGGGCGGGCTGGATGCGCTGTCGGGCGATCCTCTGGCCGTGAAGGGCTATCAATATGATCTGGCCTGCAACGGCTATGAGCTGATTTCGGGCGCGATCCGGAACCACAAGCCCGAGATCATGTTCAAGGCGTTCGAACTGGCCGGCTACCCTGCCTCCGAGGTCGAAAAGCGCTTCGGCGGCATGGTCAAGGCCTTCCGCTATGGCGCCCCGCCCCACGGCGGTTGCGCGGCGGGGATCGACCGGATCGTGATGCTGCTGGCGGACGAACAGAACATCCGCGAAGTCATCATGTTCCCGATGAACCAGCGCGCCGAGGATCTGATGATGGGCGCCCCGTCCGAGCCGACCAACGAACAGATGCGCGAATTGCGCCTGCGCGCCCTGCCGAAAGAGTGATCTGACGGCCCGTCCCGCTTGTGCCATAAGCCCGCCGGGGGCATGATCCCCGGCGAAACGGGACGGTTGGGCAGATGGTCGATTATTCCGAACTGGCGGCGATCCGGCTGGGCTATGGCCTGTCACCGCGCGCGCCATCGCCCGGCACAGCCGAAGAGCTGGTCGCCTCGATTGCCGCCTCTGCGCCGGAACCGGGCGATCTGAGCACGGATGAGGTCCGCCGGTTTCAACTGGACCTGCAGGCCATCAATCGCAGCGATGCCCCTGACAAGGCGCAGAAATCACGCGCGCATCGCCGCAGCGGGCAAAGGCGCAGGTTGCAGAACGTCAAGCGCCGTCTGGCCCGCGCGGTCGGCGATCCGGGCGGCTTTGGTGAAAGGCTGGTGCAGTTCTGGGTCGATCATTTCACCGTCTCGGGCGGCATGGTCGTGCAATCCCTGATGGCCGAGGCCTTTGTCACGGACGCGATTCGGCGCAACCTGACCGGAAGCTTTGCCGATCTGCTATTCGCGGCGGACACGCATCCGCGCATGCTGAGCTATCTGGATCAGCAGCGCTCGATTGGCGAAAACTCGCGTGCCGCGCGGCAGCGGGCTGGCCGTCAGGTCGGCATCAACGAAAACCTTGCGCGCGAAATGATCGAGTTGCACACGCTGGGCGTCGGCGCCGCCTATACGCAGCAGGATGTGCGGCAACTGGCGGAACTGCTGACCGGTCTCAGCTACGATCCGCGCAGCGACCGCATGTTCCGTCCGGTGCGGGCCGAACCGGGGGCGGAAACCGTGCTTGGCAAAAGCTATGGCGGAAAGGGGCGCGCGGCGATTGCCGATATCCGCGACGTCATGCGCGATCTGGCGCGGCATGAGGCGACGGCCCGCCACATCGCGCGCAAGCTGGTGGTCCATTTCATCGACGACGATCCGCCGCAGCCCGCAGTGGACCGGCTGGCGCAGGTGTTTCTGGATAGGGATGGCGACCTGCCCGCGCTGTATCTGGCGCTGGCCCAGTCCCCCGAATTGGAGAGCCATTTTCGCAAGAAGGTCAGGCAACCCTTTGATTTCATGGTATCCTCTTTCCGTGCGACCGGCTTTGGCCGCAAGCGTGTCATGGGCTTTACGCTGTCGCATATGCGCAATCAGGTAATGTCGGGCCTGTCGGCCATGGGCCAGCCCTGGGCCCTGCCGCGCGGCCCCGATGGCTGGCCCGAGGCGGCCGGGGCCTGGGCCACGCCGCAGGGCATCGCTGCACGCATCGACTGGGTGACGCGGCAATTGCCAAAGCTGCACCCCGAACTGCCCGATCCGCGCGATGTGCTGACCCAAGCGCTTGGCTCGACTGCGACCGAGCCGCTGGCCTGGGCCGTCCCCAAGGCCGAAAGCCAGCGTGAAGGGCTGGCCGTCGTGCTGGGTTCTGCCGATTTCAACCGGAGGTGACGCGATGCTGTCACGACGCCTGTTTCTGAAATCCACCGCGCTGATCGGCTGTTCGGCTGCGGCGCATCCGCTGCTGAACAGCATCGCCTTTGCCTCGGCCCCGGGCGAGAATCGGCTGGTCGTGATCATCCTGCGCGGCGCGATGGACGGGCTGGACGTGTTTCAGCCCTATGGCGATCCGGCGCTGCGGCAATTGCGCCGCGCGCTGTCGCTGGGGCCGGATCAGGGCGCCCTTGATCTGGACGGCTATTTCGCGCTGCATCCTGCGCTGGCCGATCTGATGCCGCTGTGGCGCGCGGGGGAACTGGCCTTCGCGCCCGCCGTGTCGACCCCTTATCGCGACAAGCGCAGTCATTTCGACGGTCAGGATATGCTGGAGGCCGGGACCGGCACCGATCTGGATCTGCGCCAGCAGCGTGATGGCTGGCTGAACCGCCTGCTGCAGCATATGCCCGATGCACGATCGCAGACGGCCTATTCCGTCGGTCTGGACGATATGCGGATCCTGGACGGACCGGCGGCGGCCAGCAGCTGGGCGCCGGAAACGCGATTGCGGCTGAGTGCGCAAGGGCAGCGATTGCTGGAACATGTCTGGCATGACGATCCGCTGTTTCAGCAGGCAGGCGGGCAGGCGATCGAGATCATCCGCAGCGAGATCGGCCCGGTCGAGGAAGAGGGCGGCCCGACGCGCGATGCCCGCCTGTTGGCCCGCTTTGCGGCGGATCGGCTGAATGATGAGACGCGGATCGCGACCTTTTCGATCTCTGGCTGGGACAGCCATGCCCGGCAACCGAGGGTGATGAAGAAGCCTCTGGCGCGGCTGTCGGCGGCGATCCTGACGCTGAAAGAGACATTGGCCGAAAATTGGGGGCGAACGACGGTGCTGGCGATGACGGAATTCGGGCGGACGGCGCGCGAAAATGGCACCGGCGGGACGGATCACGGCACCGGCGGGGCCTTGCTGCTGGCGGGCGGCGCGATCCGGGGCGGCCGGGCGATTGGCGCGTGGCCGGGGCTGGCCGAGGGCGATCTTTACGCCGGGCGCGATCTGATGCCGATGCGCGATATCCGGGCCTATGCGGCCTGGGCGATGCGCGATCTGTTCGACATCCACCGCGATGTGCTGAGCGGGTCCGTCTTTCCCGATCTGGACATGGGCGATAATCCCGGCATTCTGGCCTGAGAATTTGACAGGTCCGGTTATTGTGTCGACGACATCCCATGCTGACAAGACGCGACAGCTTGGCCATCCGGTCGCATTCGATGCCCCCGTCTTGCCCGGGCAGCCAGTCATCGAGGCCCCCTGGATCCGGCTGCAGCGGATTGATGCCGCGCGTCATGCGGATGATCTATTCAAGGCGCAGCTGGGACATGACTGGCTGTGGGACTATATGTCCGTCGGTCCTTACAGCGATGTGGATGACTTTAGCGATTGGATTTTGAAAGCCCAGCAAAGCCTCGACCCCTGCTTTTACGCGATCGTCGATCCGGCGACGGACAGCGCCTGTGGGATGGCCTCTTTCCTGCGTATCGATGCTGCGATGGGCGTGATCGAGATCGGTTTCATCCTGCTGACGCCTGTTCTGCAACGTCGCCGCGAGGCCAGTGCTGCGCTGATGGCGATGATCCGTTGGTGCTTCGATGCCGGATATCGCCGGGTGGAATGGAAATGCAACGCATTGAACCTGCCGTCGCAGCGGGCGGCGATACGATTTGGCTTCACCTATGAAGGCAGGTTCCGGAACCATATGATCTCCAAGGGCCGGAACAGGGATACGGATTGGTTTTCGATCACCTCCGAGGATTGGGATGTGCTGCGGCCCGCCTATGATCGCTGGCTTTCATCCGCGAATTTCGATGCTGAAGGTCAGCAGCGGCTGAGCCTGTCGGATCTGACGGCAGCAGCCCTGCCGGGGCGCTGCGCCCCCTAGATTTCGGCGACGCGCGCCAGCCGATCCTGCACCATGCCGCTGATCCGCACCAGATCGCCCGCCAGAGCATGTCCGGCCTGATGGTCGCGCGCCAGGGCGCTGGCCGCTTCCTCCAGCGCGGGATCATGCGCGGAACGCGCGACGCCGGCCAGAAAGCGCGCGATATAATCCACCGCCGAGGTATCCTGCGAATCCGACAGGATTTCGGCCACATGGATCAGATCGTCCCGCAGGCTGGAGGCATCGGGCTGGATCACATCATCGGGCAGGGCGCGCAGGCCGCCGCGCTTCGACTGCGCGGGCAGGGCAGACAGGATCATCTGTTGGAACACCGCCAGGCTTTCAATGGGCTTTGACAGGAAGCCATCCGCCCCGGCTTCGAGTGCCGCATCATGCAGCAAGGGATCGCCCGAAATGCCCAGCAGCACCGGAACACGCGGTTCGGCAGTTGCGATCTGGCGGATCAGATCCGCGCCATCGCCATCGGGCAGGCCCATATCCACGATCACCACCGAAGGCCGGTATGTCTGCAAATGCCGCGCGGCAGAGCGCAGACAATCGGCGCGGCGGATGCGCGCGCCCGATCGCAGGCACAAAAGCCGCACCGCTTCGCTGGCAAATCGCGAATCTTCGACCACCAGCACCGTCAGCCCGGCCAGCGGCCGCCCCGGCAGTGAGGCCTGCCATAAGGGCAATGTTTCGCCCGGTGTGGTTGTCATTTCCGTCTGCATCTCTGAACCCCCCGTTCATTATGTCCCCGATAGGTTTACCTAACGACCGATTCTCTAAGAACAGGTTAATCACGCCCGGATTTCCTTTCGCTTGGGCGCGGAAGGGGATAAAACCGCCGCAAATACGGGAGAGAATGATGATCGGACGTCTGAATCATGTGGCCATTGCCGTGCCGGATCTTGCCGCTGCCTCGGCCCAATATGCCAATACGCTGGGCGCCAAGGTCGGTGCGCCGCAGGATGAGCCCGATCACGGCGTCACCGTCGTTTTCATCGAATTGCCCAACACCAAGATCGAGCTTCTTTATCCGCTTGGCGATGACAGCCCGATCAAGGGCTTTCTGGACAAGAACCCTTCGGGCGGGATTCACCACATGTGTTTCGAGGTCGAGGATATCATCGCCGCACGCGACAAGCTGAAATCCGAAGGCGCGCGCGTTCTGGGCAGCGGAGAGCCGAAGATCGGCGCCCATGGCAAACCCGTGCTGTTCCTGCACCCCAAGGATTTCAATGGCACGCTGATCGAACTGGAGCAGGTCTGATGAATCTTACCGGTGGCGCCGTTCTGTTCGTCGTTCTGTGGTTCCTGACCCTGTTCATCGTCGTGCTGATCGGCCAGCGCAGCCAGCAGGACGCAGGCTATATCGTGCCGGGCACGCATGCGGGCGCGCCGGCCGATCTGAAGGTGAAACGGATCGTGATCTGGACGACGCTGATCTCGGGCGCCATCTGGGCTGTGATCGCCTGGGTGATCCTCAGCGGGATGGTGACGCGGGCGGATGTGGCGAATTTCGACCGCTTCTTGCGCTGATCAGATGAAACAGGTGGGTAAAGGCCGCAGCCGCCAATAGCGGCACCCCGATATTCAGCACCGGAATGGTCAGTGCGATCGCAACCAGAATGCCCGACAGGATGATCTGCCCGCGATTCGTCTGTCGCATGGCAGTTGCGGCTTCTTTCGACAGGTGCCTGCGGGCGGCCATCTGAAAGAACTCTCGTCCCAGAAGCCAGCCATTCGCGACATAGAACAGCACCGGCGCCAGCGGCCCCAGCAGCGGCGTCATGACCAGCGACAAAACCGCCACCAGAATCACCGCCGCCATCAGGGCGACGGATTCGCCCAGCCCGTCCATGATGCTGAGCGAGCGTCCGCGACGGGTGGGATAATGGATCTCTTCGACCGCCTCGGCCACGTTTTCGGCAAAAAGCCCGGCAAAGCCCGCCGCGACGGGCGCCATCAGGAAGAACCCCATCAGTGGAAACAGCGCCAGCGAACCCCATGACAGGGTATCGCCGAAATCTATGGTGCCGATCCATGGCAGCGAGACGCCTCCCGGCAGAAAGGTGCGGATCAGCCAGAACATGCCCGCCTGAAGCGCCACGAACAGAAGGATCGTCAGCGCGATGCCGGCCAAAGCCAGCTTGAAGATCCGCGGGCGCAGCAGATCGCCCCAGCCAAGGGCAAGGGCCCGGAAAGGCGCGCTCATAGCCATGTGGTCCGTTCTGCGACATCGGGGCGGGGGCGTTCCGGCGGGGTGTCGCCGCGCGTGCCGATATGGATCAACCCGGCGATACGTTCCTGCGCGGACAGGCCCAGATGGGTGCGCCCGAATTCCGGGTTCAGCGCCGCAAAGCCGGTCAGCCATGCCGCCCCCCAGCCAGAGGCCAGCGCCGCATTCACCAGCCCCAGACAGAGAGCACCTGCTGACAGGAACTGTTCCCATTCCGGCACTTTCGGGCTGTCCACCGGCGAAAACACCACCGCGACGATCAGCGGAGAGCCGAAGGCGGCAGCAGCTTTGTCGGCGGCGGCCTCGTCCTGACCTGCCGCCAGAACCTCTTGCCGCAGGACCGGCGCCAGTTCGTCCAGCTTTTCGCGCTGCAGGACGATAAAGCGCCAGGGCTCCAGCTTGCCATGATCGGGAACGCGGGACGCCAGTGTCAGCAGCCGGGTGATTTCTTCGGCGTCCGGCGCGGGCTGCTGCAGCAGCTTCGGCGGATGAGAGCGGCGCGTGGCCAGAAATTCCAGTGCGGCCTCGTTGCGGTAATCCATGGGCGATCTCCTTCTTGAGCGTCAGATAAGCACCGGCGCGGGGAAAGCAAAGTGCGATGGACGGGGTTGCGCGCCGCTTTCAGGGGGCGGATGCTGCGCGGATGATCGATCTGAGCCATCTGAACCGCCCCGATGTGGAAATCGCGGTCCGCGTAACGCCAAAAGCGCGCCGGAATGAGGTCTCCGTGGACGAACATGGCGGGCTGCGGGTCCATGTCACCGCAGCGCCCGAGGATGGCAAGGCCAATGCCGCCGTCGCCAAGCTGCTGGCCAAATCCATCGGGATCGCCAAATCCCGTCTGGTTCTGGTCAGGGGCGCAACCTCACGCGACAAGCTGTTCCGGGTCGATCACTCCTGACGCTCGATGCGGTAATTTCCTTCGGGCAGGTTCAGGGCCAGGCGCAGCTCGGTCAGTTGATGGATGGTGAAAACGACCTTCATCACCTTCTCGCCATCCGGGTGCATCTGTTCCAGAATGACGCGGTCGTCAAAGCTTTGGATCACGATATCTTCATTCAGCGGGCGGGTATTCGGCTCTGCCTCATCGATCAGGGTGATGACGGTGGCGTCGAAATCATGCTCGATGGTGAACATCGGCTTCTCCTTCTGTCTTCCCCCGCAGCATAGACCGATCCGCCGCGTGGGGGAAATCCCGGCAAAAGGGCCGGGAAACGCGGTGGGGTGGGTTTGCGCATGGCGGGTCAGCCCGATAAGTTAGGCAAGATTCGGCCAAGCTGACAAAAGCAGCAATGCCGGCAGGTCAGAGCAGAGGCACAAGGCATGAGACGGATCGCAGCTTTCATAGGCTCGGGGATGATTGCGCTCTCTGCCTGCGCGCCCCTGCCACAGCAACAGGCCCCCGCACAGCCCGGCCGCGCCGTTTCGGTCGCGCCTGCGCCGACGCTGAACAATGATGGCACGCCACAATCCGCTGCGCGGATGTTCGTGCAGGTCATGCGGCGGATGGAGCCAGCGGTCGAACGCGAATGCCTTCAGCGTCGCACGCAGCCGATCAATTGCGATTTCCAGTTCGTGGTGGATGACACGCCGGGGCAGGAGCCGAATGCCTTCCAGACCGTCGATTCGACAGGCCGTCCGATCATCGGCTTTACGCTGTCCCTGATCGGGCAGGCCCGCAACGGTGATGAGGTGGCCTTTGTCGTCGGGCATGAGGCGGCGCATCACGTTCTGAATCACCTTGACCGCAAGACCGGGGCTGCGACAGCGGGGGCGGTTATTCTGGGCAGCATCGCCTCGGTTTACGGCGGCGATCAAAGCGCCATTGAAACCGCGCAGAGAATCGGGGCCTCGGTCGGGTCGCGCTATTATTCCAAGGATTGGGAATTGCAGGCGGATTATCTGGGCGCGATCATGACCGTGAATGCGGGCTTCGATCCGGTGAATGGTGCGCGTTTCTTTGACCGGCTTCCCGATCCCGGCGATCATATTCTGGGCACCCACCCGTCACGCGCCGCGCGCAGTGCGCAGGTGAAGCGCGCAGTATCCGATCTGCGCAGTGGCCGGACGCGCTGATTAATCTTCCTGAATAAGAACCGTCAGCGGATTTCTGCCCAAGAATAGGACAGAAATATGACCCTTCTGGTCATGTTACGTGACGTTAGGGTAATTTTAAGACTCTGCATTTGGGGCTGTGCAAAAATGCAACAGGGTTACACAAGCTGCAATTTTTTGCGCGTTGCCGTAGAGCCTTCAAATTTTGCGCAGATCAATAAATCTAAGTTAAGTCAGATACTTACGCAGCGTAAGTATCTTGTTATGGCCCGAACCTAGCTTTTTGGCTAGCTTTTCTGCCGAGAAAAGCTGTGCCGTGAGCGGTTTTTTGCTTTTGTCAGGTTTAATACATACATAAAATTACAGATAGATTGAAAAGAACCTGATGCCCGAAGGCGGAAGGAAAGACAGTGAGGCGCTATGCTCGGGGTCATTGTTTGGAGCAATGAAAATCGCGAAAAGGCTGTGATCTGGTGCGAAGATCAGGCCTCATTAGCTTATCTGCAGGGGCGCGATAACCTGCTGGATCGTGAATCATGGCCGGTAACCGGCGATCTGGTCGAGCTTGAAAGCGAGATTATCAATAATCTGCGTCATGCGCGTCACGTGTCACTGGTGTCAGAAGGCGGCTGCATGCAATTGCCCGCGATGTTGAAATCCAGCGTCATGGCTGCCGCGCAAGAGCCTCATTTGCGGCTGGTCGCGGTCGGCAATCCCGAAAACAGCGACGGCGACAAAAAACAGACGGCGCCGAAGCTAAAGATCGGCGCCGCTCGTTAATACTGATTTACCCGAATCAGGTGCCGCGTGCCAGCGCGGCGACGCCCGTGCGCGCCAGATCCATCAGGCCCAGCGGACGCATCAGATCGGCAAAGGCATCCAGCTTGGATGGAGTGCCGACCACTTCGAAGACAAAGCTCTCCAGCGTCGAATCGACCACATTGGCGCGAAAGATCTCGGCAATGCGCAGTGCCTCGACGCGCTTGTCGCCGTTTCCACGCACCTTGAACAGACCCAGTTCACGCTCGACGGCGGGGCCTTCGGCGGTCAGGTCATGGACCTCATGCACCGGCACGATGCGGCCCAGTTGCGCCTTGATCTGCACGATCACCTCGGGCGTGCCGCGAGTCACGACCGTGATCCGAGAGCGGTGGCCGGTATGGTCCACCTCGGCCACGGTCAGGCTGTCGATATTATAGCCGCGACCCGAAAACAGCCCGATGACGCGGGCCAGAACCCCCGGTTCATTTTCGACCATCACCGCCAGCGTGTGGGTTTCTTCGCGATTCGCATGGGGATCGCGCAGGTCATAGGCCGAATGGCTGGACGCGCCTTTTTGAAGATTCAGTGCATTCATGATCTGCCCCTGTGTTTCAGCAGAAGATTTCGTTGCGGCGGGGCAAAGCGCGCCCCGCCCGATGGATCAGACCAGAACGGCGCCATCCGCCTTGATGGCGCCCTGCGTTTCGGCCTCGCCCAGAAGCATCTCGTTATGCGGCTTGCCCGATGGGATCATCGGGAAGCAGTTCTCGTGCTTTTCGACCAGCACATCCAGGATATAGGGGCCGTCGAAGTCCAGCATCTCCTGAATCGCGGCGTCCAGTTCCTTGGGGTCGCGCACCTGTGCGCCCTTGCAGCCGAAAGCCTCGGCCAGTTTGATGAAATCGGGCAGGCTGTCGGACCAGGACTGGCTGTAGCGTTCGCCGTGCAGCAATTGCTGCCACTGACGGACCATGCCCAGACGTTCATTGTTCAGGATGAACTGCTTGACCGGCAGGCGAAACTGCACGGCAGTGCCCATTTCCTGCATGTTCATCAGCCAGCTTGCATCGCCCGCGACGTTGATGACCAGCGCATCGGGATGGGCCATCTGCACGCCGACGCTGGCAGGCAGGCCATAGCCCATCGTGCCCAGGCCGCCAGAGGTCATCCAGCGATTCGGCTCATCGAAATGCAGATATTGCGCCGCCCACATCTGATGCTGGCCGACCTCGGTCGTGATATAGCGGTCATGCCCCTTGGTCAGGGCCTCAAGCCGCTGGATCGCATATTGCGGTTTGATGATGGTGTCGCTGTTGCGATAGAACAGGCAGTTCTTGGCCTTCCAGCCCTCGATCTGTTCCCACCATTTGCCAAGCGCCGGTTTGTTCGTCTTGCTGCCGCGCGACTTCCAGACCTTCAGGAGGTCTTTCAGAACCTCGGCCACATCGCCCAGAATCGGGACGTCGACCTGAATGACCTTGTTGATCGAGGACTGGTCGATATCGATATGCGCCTTGACCGAGCCGGGGCTGAAATCGGCCACGCGGCCGGTGATGCGGTCATCGAAGCGCGCGCCGATATTGATCATCAGATCGCAGCCATGCATGGCCAGATTGGCCTCATAGAGGCCGTGCATCCCCAGCATGCCGATCCAGTTCGGACCAGATGCCGGATAGGCGCCCAGACCCATCAGGGTCGAGGTGACCGGAAAACCCGCCGTATCGGCCAGTTCGCGCAGCAGGGTGCTGGCCTCGGGGCCGGAATTGATGACGCCGCCGCCGGTATAGAGAACCGGACGCTCGGCCTGTTCGATCAGTTCCACCAGCCGGGTGATCGCGGCCATATCGCCCTTGGTTTCGGGCTGATAGCGGTCGGCCTCCCGCTCGGACGGGCCGATATAGGTGCCGGTGGCGAATTGAACGTCCTTGGGAATGTCGATCAGGACCGGACCGGGGCGACCCGAGGTCGCCACGTGAAAGCCCTTGTGGATCGTTTCGGCCAGCTTGTCGGTATCCTTGACCAGCCAGTTATGCTTGGTGCAGGGGCGGGTGATGCCGACGGTATCGGCCTCTTGAAAACCATCGGTGCCGATCATGAAGGTCGGAACCTGCCCCGACAGGACCACCAGCGGAATCGAATCCAGCAGCGCATCGGTCAGCCCGGTAACCGCATTGGTCGCCCCGGGCCCCGAGGTCACAAGAACGACCCCCGGCTTGCCGGTCGCGCGGGCATAGCCCTCGGCCATATGCACGGCGCCCTGTTCGTGGCGGACCAGAACATGGGTGATGTCGTTTTGCTGAAAAATCTCATCATAGATGGGTAGTACCGCCCCGCCCGGATAGCCGAATACGGTATCGACGCCCTGATCGCGCAGCGCTTCGACAACCATTCTTGCACCCGTCATTTCTCGGGACATGTCTTTTACTCCATCAAGTATAACCCCACTGCGGACATAATGCAGACGCAGCGTCGGCGCAAACTATGTAGGCGGTCTGGCAGGGTCAATGGGTCAGCGGAGAAAATATCGCTGAGTGAAGTAAATTTGAAATATTATTACGCAAATTGGCGATATCCTACCGATCAAGCTGCGGCAGCGCGATGCGCGCGACCTGTTCTATGATCGGATCGACCGACAGGGGATGCGCCTCATTCGTGTGATCCAGCGGATCGCCGATATCCTGCCAGACCCCGCCCTTATAGATCTCCAACGCCGAGAATCGGGCCTTGTAATCCATCTTGCGGCTGCCCGGCACCCAATATCCCAGATAGATATAGGGCAGCTTCGCGGCGCGGGCGATCGCGATATGGTCAAGGATGATATAGGTGCCCAGACTGGCGCTGCGCAGATCCGGGTCATAGAAGCTGTAGACCAGGCTCAGCCCGTCATCCAGCACATCGGTCAGGCAGACCGCCGCCAGATGATCGTCGCCTTCGGCCATTTTCGATTTGTCCCGACCGTCGCAGCGATATTCCACGATGCGCGTCTTGACCGGGGTTTCCTCGATCATTGCGGCGAATTCGAAGATATCCATATCGGCCATGCCGCCATCCGCGTGGCGGCTGTCCAGATAATGACGGAACAGATCGAACTGCTCTTCCGTGGCCCAGGCGCTGGTTGGCAGGCGCCGCAAGCCCGAATTCTGCCGGATCAGGCGGCGTTGCGTGCGTGAGGGCTTGAAATCCGCCACGCGGATCCGCGCCGACATACAGGCGACGCAGCTTTCGCAGCTGGGCCGGTACAGCACATTTTGCGAGCGGCGAAAGCCCTGCCGCGACAGGGCATTGTTCAGCTCATTCGCATTTTCGCCATGCAGCGCGGTGAACAGCTTGCGTTCGGCGCGGCCGTGCAGATAGGGGCAGGGCTGCGGGGCCGTCACATAGAATTGCGGCGCATGGGGCAGCGTATGGCGCATCAGTCCTGCACCAGGTGTGGCTGAATCGATGCGTGTCTGAGCATGCGCAAATCAGGCTCCGGTTAACCGATGAGATTACTAGGTCAAAGCGTAACAATGAAATCACCATTGGGAAAGCTTGGAAAGTCTCAAACCTTAGCGGATTTCGTTTGTGACGTGCCGTTGACGGGGCGGGGGCAATGGATACTCTGCCGGATATGAGCTTTGCAGACCGTATCACCCGCTATCCGATTGCCGTCGATCAGGCCCGCGCCGACGATGTTGCCGCGCATTTTTCCGCGCTGCCGCAGCCGGTTGTCGATCTGATCGCGGCGACGGCGGGCAGCAGTCCCTATCTGGCCTCCTTGCTGGAAAAAGAGGCCGACTGGCTGCCGGAGGCATTGGACCATGACGATGTGGTGGCGCGGGAAACCGCCGGATTCGAGGATCTGGATGCCGATGACCTCTCCATCGCGCTTCGCCGGGCAAAACGGCGGGTGGCGCTGTTCAGCGCGCTGGCCGATCTGGGCGGCGTCTGGCCATTGGAACAGGTGACGACGGCGCTGTCCGATCTGGCCGACCGGGCCGTCGATCTGGCGCTGCGCGTGCATGTCGCGCATGAGGCCCGGCGCGGCAAGCTGCCCGATACCCGCGCCGATGTCGGCGGCATCTTTGCGCTGGCCATGGGCAAGGGCGGCGCGAAAGAGCTGAATTACAGCTCTGATATCGATCTGATCGTGCTGTTTGACGAAACCGCCTATGACCCCGATGACCAGCAAGAGGCGCGGGCCGCGTTGATCCGGGCCACGCGCAAGATGGCGGCCACATTGTCGGATGTCACCGACCACGGCTATGTGTTTCGCACCGATCTGCGCCTGCGCCCCGATGCCTCGGTGACGCCCGTCTGCATCTCGACCGCCGCCGCGCTGACCTATTACGAGGCCGAGGGCCGCACATGGGAACGCGCCGCCTTCATCAAGGCGCGGGCGGCGGCCGGCGATATCGCCGCCGGAGAACGTTTCCTGCGCGAATTGCGCCCCTTCGTCTGGCGCAAGCATCTGGATTTCGTGGCGATTCAGGACGCCCATGACATGCGCCTGCGCATTCGTGATCACAAGGGTCTGGGCGGCAAGTTGGAGATTCCCGGCCATAACATGAAGCTGGGTCGCGGCGGGATCCGCGAGATCGAGTTCTTCACCCAGACGCGGCAGCTGATCGCCGGCGGACGCGACCCGGACCTGCGGCTGCGCGACACGGTGGGCGGTCTGCGGGCGCTGTCTGGAAAGGGCTGGATCCCGCCAGAGGTCGCGGATGAGCTGATCATGCATTACCGCGAGCATCGCGATATCGAACATCGCATCCAGATGGTGAATGACGCGCAGACGCATAGCCTGCCCAAGGATGATCACGGCCTGCAAACCATCGCCGCGATGATGGGCGAGGGGGATCCGGCGGCCTTTGCGGATCGGCTCAAGACCCGGCTGGAGCGGGTGCATGAACTGACCGAATCCTTCTTTGCGCCGGGCGAAAGCTCTGACACGCCCGACATCTCGGAGGAAACGCGCCAGATCATCGAACGCTGGAACACCTACCCGGCGCTGCGGTCCTCTCGTGCGCGTCAGATCTTCAAGCGCGTGCAGCCGGAATTGCTGTCGCGCATGGCCCGGACCGGCCATCCGCAGGACGCACTGGCCCGGTTCGACAGCTTCCTGTCCGGGCTGCCTGCCGGGGTGCAGCTGTTTTCGCTGTTCGAGGCGAACCCGCAATTGATCGAACTGATCGCCGATATCTGCGGCACAGCGCCCGGGCTGGCAGCCTATCTGTCGCGTCACCCGGCCGTGCTGGACGCGGTTCTGGGCGGCAGCTTCTTTGCGCCCTGGCCAGCCGTGGCGGGGCTACAAGACGACCTGTCGAAAAGCCTGCAACGCGCAATTTCCGCCCCCGATGGCGGTTACGAGCGGGCGCTGGATGCGGCGCGCCGATGGGCGCATGAATGGCTGTTCCGCATCGGCGTGCATCATCTGCGCGGCCTGATCGATGCGGATGAGGCCGCCGTGCAATATGCCGATCTGGCCGATGCCTGTATCGCCGCCCTGTTCCCCGTCACGGCCGAGGATTTCGCCCGCCGCCACGGCCCGCCGCCGGGGCGCGGTGCGGTGGTGATGGGCATGGGATCGCTTGGGGCGCGCAATCTGAATGCGGGCTCGGATCTGGATCTGATCGTCATCTATGACGCCGACGGCGAAGACAGCTCGGACGGCAAGCGCCCGCTGGCCACGCGCGCCTATTACTCCCGTCTGACGCAGGCGATGATCACCGCGATTTCCGCACCCACCGCCGAGGGGCGGCTTTACGAGGTCGATATGCGCCTGCGCCCGTCGGGGCGGCAGGGGCCGGTGGCCACCTCGATCCAGAGTTTCGAGAATTATCAGCTGACCGAGGCCTGGACGTGGGAACATCTGGCCCTGACCCGCGCCCGTGTCGTTGCCTTTGCGGGCGCCCGGGCCGAGGATCTGGCCCGCGATGTCGAGGATCTGCGCGTCTCGGTCCTGGCGCAGCGGGGGCAGGATGCCCGCGTCATGCCCGATCTGAACGAGATGCGGGCGCGGATCTTTGCGGCAAAGGCCACGGATGGCCAATGGGAGGCCAAGGTCGGCCCGGGACGGCTGCAGGATATCGAATTGCTGGCACAATCGCTGGCCCTGCGCGCGGGCGATCCGGCCCGCACGACCTTGGCGCAGTTGCGGGCTGGAAAGCGGGCCGGGCTTATGGAGGCGACAGCTGCCGATGAACTGTCCTCGGCCTGGCGCTTTCTGTGGCGGCTGCAATGTTCGGGACGCTTGCTGACCTCAAAGCCGCTGGACATGGAAGAGCTGGGCCTGGGCGGGCAGGAGTTCCTGCTGCGCGAAACCGCGCAGCCCTCGCTGGAGGCACTGCAGGACAGCCTGAACACACGCGTCGCAGGCGCTGCCAGCCTGATCGACGATCATATCGGGGCCGCGCTGCAAGCGGGCGGTTAGGCCCGCTTTGCCATGGGGCAGGGTTCCGGGACCGTGTTCGTCAGGTCCTCTGACATGATGAGCTGCGCCGCCGCCGGTATCGTCTGCAGCTCTGCGCCTGCACGTGGCCGCTCATCGCCGATCTGGCCGATCAGTTCGACCTGCGCCGCATCGCCGTTGTCGTGGGATTGCGCTTCGGGCAGATCGCTGGCCGCATAGACGCCGTGCTGCGTCTTGTCCCAATAGAAGGGCTTTACGACGACTTCGTAGATCGCCTTCCAGCCAGCCAGACAGCCCAGCGGGAAATACAGGTGCAGCGTCGGCACCCAGGCCAGCAGATGTCGGTGCTTCTTGCCCCTGACGGCCCACATGCCGACCGCGATGCTCAGCAGTTCCGATCCCACGAAAATCGCGAAAAGGACCGTCAGCGCGGTGCCGCCAAGCAGATCGGTCAGCGGCGCCTGCAACGGATGCGGCAGTCCAAAGGCCAGCAGCCAGAAGCTCCACAGCAGCGGCGACAGCAGATATTGCGACAGGCTGCCGAAGAACTGGACCTGAAAGCCAAGGAACCGCCACGGGCCCAGATCGCGCCACAGCGCCACCGGATCGCGCATATGCACGCCCCATGTCATCGCATAACCCTTGAGCCAGCGCGAGCGTTGCTTGACCCAGGGCAGGGCGCGGCAATTCGCCTCTTCGTCGGTCGTCGTATCCAGAATCTCGGTCCGGTAGCCACGCCGGACCAGACGCACGCCAAGATCGGCATCCTCGGTCACGTTCCAGGCGTCCCAGGCGTCGACCTCATTCAGCGCATCGCGGCGAAAGAACAGCGTCGTGCCGCCCAGAGGCACCACCAGCCCAAGCCGCGCGACGCCGGGCAGAAGGACGCGAAACCAGGCCGCATATTCGATGGTGAAGCAGCGCGCCAGCCAGTTGGTGTGCGGATTATAGTAATCCAGCGCGCCCTGAAGGCAGGCGACCTCTGGCGGGGCAAGGCGGAAGCGCCGGGCGACCTTGTGCAACTGATCGGGGTCTGGCCGATCCTCGGCATCCCAGATGCCCACGATCTCTCCCCGGCAGAAATTCAGCGCATAATTCAGGGCCCGCGGTTTCGTCTGGATCGGGCCGGGCGGCACCTCGACCGTGCGGATCCAGCGCGGCAATTCGGTGGCGGCCAGCGTTTCGCGCGTCACCTGATCCGTGGCTTCGGTGACCAGAATGATGTCGGTCAATTCGCGCGGGTAATCCAGCCGCGACAGACGTTTGACCAGATTTTCGGCGATGTCCTGTTCCTTGAACAGCGGCACCATGACCGAGATGACGGGCAATGGCCCGCTCATCTCCTCGGACGGTTTGCGGCCCTGTGCCAGCGCGGCGATTCTGGCACGCTCATCCGCGGCCTGCTTCAGAGAGGCGATGAAGGCCGCGACTTTCAGAGCCGATTGCGTCACCAGCGTCAGCACCGTCCAGCCCACAAGCAGCGACAGGACCAGAACCGGCGCGAGCCACAGTCCCAATGCCAGCACCGCGATCGCCGTCAGCGCCAGCCGCCCCATGCGGGACTCATTGCGGGTCCGGCAGCTTTCATCGGCCGGGACCCGCATTTCGGCGCGGCGGATCAGCGTTGTGCGGCGCGAGGCGAGGATGGCGGCATGGGCCTGATCCTCGCTGCACAGAAGCATCCGCACCTGCCCGAACTGGCGGGGCAATTCGCGGCGGATCGCCTCAAATGCATCGGGCCGGGAGGTCGCCACCCAGGTGACGCCGCCGATCCGGCGCCAGGGCAGAATGCCGTGGTTCAGACAGAATTCGGCCCCGGCCTCGTCGATCAGCCGGGGATCTGCGGGGGTCTTTTCGGCGTCGACGACGCCGGTGCGCCACTGCCGCGACAGCGCAGACAGCAGCGCCTGCGGTGTGACCCAGCCTTGCGCCAGAAGGATCTGTCCCAGCGGCACGTTCTGCCGCTGACGCATGACGACGGCCTTCAGCAGGTCGCCCGAATCGATGGCGCCATCTTCCAGCAGGATCTGGCCAAGTTTTCGCTGATTATGGGTGGCAAGCGTGGTTGTCAGCCGGGAATCGGTGGCGTTCCGGTCGGTCCCGGCAACCGGCTTTTTCTGCAGAAAGATCGCGCGTTCGGCCATGAGAGCATCCCTCTTCGGTCGAACCGTTTTTGCACGGGCGTTCTTAACAGCAGGTTAAAGGTGCAAACGGGCTGCGTGCAGGGATGCAGCAGCCCGTAAATCCACATGATCCGGCGTTCAGTCGCGGCGCGCGCGCATCGAATCGGTGAAGCGCTGGAACAGGTACAGGCTGTCTTGCGGGCCCGGCGCGGCCTCGGGGTGGTATTGCACCGAAAAGACCGGCTTGTCCTGCACACGGATGCCGCAATTGCTGCCGTCGAACAGGCTGATATGGGTTTCGACCACGCCCGCAGGCAGGGTCTGGCTATCGACCGCGAAACCGTGATTCATCGAGGTGATCTCGACCTTGCCGGTCTCGGTATCCTTTACCGGGTGGTTGGCGCCGTGATGACCGTGATTCATCTTAATGGTCTTGGCGCCAAGCGCCAGCGCCAGCATCTGATGGCCAAGGCAGATACCGAAAATCGGCATGTCGCGGGCCAGCAATTCCTGAATCATCGGCACGGCATATTCGCCGGTGGCGGCCGGATCGCCCGGGCCGTTGGACAGGAAAACGCCCTCTGGCTCATGCGCCAGAACCTCTTCGGCGGTGGCGGTGGCGGGCAGCACGGTGACATCGGCCCCATTCGACACCAGCGATCGCAGGATATTGCGCTTGGCGCCGTAATCCAGCGCCACCACCTTGAAGGGCTTGGCTTCCGGACTGGTGCCAAAGCCCTGACCCCAGCTCCATGCGCCCTCGCTCCAATGATAGCTTTGGGTGCAGCTGACATCCTTGGCCAGATCCAGCCCGACCAGACCCGACCAGTCGCGGGCGCGGGCGATCATCGCCTCGATATCGAAAACCCCGTCGGGATTGTAGGACAGCACCACATGCGGCGCACCCTGCTGGCGGATCGCGCGGGTCAGGCGACGGGTGTCGATGCCGCCGATGCCGATGCGGCCACGGCGCTCCATCCACTCGGCCAGATTGCCCATGGCGCGCCAGTTCGAGGGCTCTGTCGGGTTCCAATGCACGACGATGCCGCTGGCCACCGGATCGGGCGCCTCGTCATCTTCGGGCGTGATCCCGGTATTGCCGATATGGGGGAAGGTGAAGGTGACGATCTGCCCGGCATAAGAGGGATCGGTCATGATCTCCTGATAGCCGGTCATCGCCGTGTTGAAGACCAGTTCGGCCACGACCTCGCCGGGTGCTCCGAAGCCCTGGCCATAGAATATGGTTCCGTCGGCAAGCGCCAGGCAGGCGGTCGGTTTTGTGGCCATCTCGGCACCTCTGTCTGAAATCAGCCGGTGAATAGGGGGTGCGGGGGCCAAGGTCAAGGTGCCCCGGGGGGCATCGCCGCTTGAATAATCCGCAAGATACGCCTACATGCGCCTCTTTCGTATATCCTGCGGGATATGCGTGTGAACTCTGTCGGAGAAACGACAATGGATTTGCGAGCCAAATTGCAAGCTTCGATCAAGGAAGCCATGAAGGCCAAGGACAGCACGCGGCTGTCGACGCTGCGCCTGATCGCGGCTGCCGTCAAGGACCGCGAGATCGCGCAGCGCGGTGGCGACAGCACGGGTGAGCTGACCGATGCCGATCTGATGGCGATTCTGTCGCGGATGGTGAAACAGCGTCAGGAATCGGCCAAGGCCTATGAAGAGGGCGGTCGGCTGGAACTGGCGCAGAATGAGGTCGATGAAATCGAGATCATTCAGGAATTCCTGCCGCGTCAGCTGGACGAAGCGGAAACCGCGACGGCCATCGACGAGGTGATCGGCGAATTGGGCGCAGACAGCATCCGCGACATGGGCCGCGTGATGGCCGCCCTGCGCGAGCGCTTTGCCGGTCAAATGGACTTTGGTGCTGTCGGGCCGATGGTCAAATCGCGCCTGCTGAACTGACGGGATCAGAAAAGCGGTTCGGCAGCGGCCAGCGGGGCTTCCCCCCACCTGCTGCCGAACCCCGCATTGCAACAGCGCGCAGCGATGACGCCGCGCTGCCTAACGCAGCCGCGACAGCCTGTCCTGAACCTCGTCGCGCAGATTGCGGCGTTCCTCGGGTGTCAGGAACGCGCCCAGCTCTACCTCTCGTTTGCCATCGCTGAGGGTCAGGTAATCCTCGACCGGGCCGTCGCGCAAACTGGCGCGGACCCAATAGGGGTTGGTCTGCCATTCGCGATCTGGCCGACCGGCGTCATGGCGGCGCAGATGCGCGCTGTCGCGGGTCAGGTGAAGCAACTCATAGGTCTCACCGCTGCGATAGGTCCGCTGAAAGGCGAACCACAATCCCCAAAGCGCCAGCAGGGCAAAGGGCAGCAAACCCCACAGCACCGCCGTTCCGACCACCGCCACGACCGGCAACAGGATCATGGCGGCGGTGATGCCGATGAACCAGACGAAGCCCCGCAGCGACAACGACCGATAGGGCCACAGCCGCAGTTCATATGAAACGGCCCCGGAATCCTCCGGGGCCGTGTCTTTCCATTCATAGGGCATCAGTGCGCGCGGCTGTGATCCCAGTCCTCGCGCTTTGGAAGCTGCTCGAACGTGTGCTCGGGCGGCGGCGAGGGCAGGGTCCATTCCAGCGTGTCCGCATATTCGTTCCAGTAGTTGTTCTCGGTCACGCGCTTGCCTGCGAACAGGGTGTAGAAGACGACTCCGATGAAGAACAGGAACGAGACGAAGGACAGATAGGCGCCCAGCGAGCTGACATAGTTCCAATAGGCGAACTCGACCGGGTAGTCGATGTAGCGGCGCGGCATGCCCTGACGGCCCAGGAAGTGCTGCGGGAAGAAGGTCAGGTTCGCACCGATGAACATCATCCAGAAATGCGCCTTGCCGGCCCATTCGGGATATTGGCGGCCGGACATCTTGCCGATCCAGTAATAGATGCCCGCGAAGATCGCAAAGACGGCGCCCAGCGACATCACATAGTGGAAATGCGCGACCACGTAATAGGTGTCGTGGTAAACGCGGTCCAGCGGTGCCTGAGACAGGACAACGCCCGTGACGCCGCCGACGGTGAACAGGAACAGGAAGCCAAAGGCCCAGAGCATCGGCGTCTTGAACTCGATCGAGCCGCCCCACATCGTCGCGATCCACGAAAAGACCTTGATGCCGGTCGGGATGGCGATCGTCATGGTTGCCAGCATGAAGTAGCTTTGCTGGGTCAGCGACATGCCGACGGTATACATGTGGTGCGCCCAGACGATGAAGCCCAGGAAGCCGATTGCGGCCATGGCCAGAACCATCGGCAGATAGCCGAAGATCGGCTTTTTCGCAAAGGTCGCGATGACGTGGCTGATGATGCCAAAGCCCGGCACGATGATGATATAGACCTCGGGGTGACCGAAGAACCACAGGATGTGCTGGTACAGGATCGGATCACCGCCACCGGCGGGGTTGAAGAAGTTGGTGCCGAAGTTGCGGTCCATCAGCAGCATCGTGATGGCACCGGCCAGAACCGGCAGCGCCAGCAGGATCATCCAGGCGGTGATAAAGACCGACCATGCGAAAAGCGGCACCTTGAACAGCGTCATGCCGGGGGCGCGCATGTTCAGGAAGGTGGTGATGATATTGATCGCGCCAAGGATCGAGGATGCACCCGAAACGTGGACGGCGAAGATCGCCAGATCCATCGAATAGCCGCCCTCGATCGTGGACAGCGGCGGATAGAGAACCCAGCCGACGCCAGACCCGGCCTGACCGCTTCCGCCCGGCGCCAGCAGCGAGGCGACACCCAGGGCGACACCGCAGACATACAGCCAGTAAGAGAGGTTGTTCAGGCGCGGAAAGCTCATGTCCGGCGCGCCGATCTGCAGCGGCATGAAGTAGTTGCCGAAGCCGCCGAACAGGGCGGGAATCACGACGAAGAACATCATCAAAACGCCGTGATAGGTGATCATCACGTTCCAAAGATGCCCGTTTGGCGTACAGGGCTCGGCGGCATTCGCGATAAAGCGCGCGCCTTCCTCGCACATGTACTGGACACCCGGATACTGCAGTTCCATCCGCATGTAGACGGTGAAGCAGACCGAGATCAGGCCAACGATACCGGCGGTGAAAAGGTAAAGGATACCAATGTCCTTGTGGTTGGTGGACATGAACCACCGGGTAAAGAACCCGCGCTGGTCGTGATGGTCGTCGTGGCCATGAGTGGCTGCGTCTGCCATACCCGAACTCCCTCAAAATTCTTGTCAAACCGGTCGGGCGGACCGGCATCATCACGCTTTCTTTAGACCAGCCGCCGCGACCCGGCAATGCATCACTGCGCTTTTGGCCGCGGCAATTTGGCCGATTGTGCCCGTTCGGGCATACATAACGCGTTGGGGCAGAATATCCTTAATCATCCTGCTTGTCATCCGGACCGCACTGTTGCGGCTGCGTCCCCGCGATCACATTTGTCAGCGTCGCCTCTTCGCCCTTGCTCCACCATTCGTATTCACCCGAGACATAGCGGGCCCCCGAACCCGAGACGACATTGACGAAAATCCGCTCGGCCCCGTCGATGGGGATCACGGCAAGGGCGTTTTGCGCGCTGTTGATATATTGGACCGTGAACGCGTCGCCCTGATCGCAGCGATAGCTGGCCAGGGTGACGCTGGTCTCCGTGCCCGGATCAAGCTGGACGGTGACGGTTGCCTGACCCGCCAATGGCACAAGAATCGCCAGCGGAGCCGTCATAAAGAGAAATTTTTTCAGCATGTTATATCCTGTATATAAAACCGCCCGCGAGGGTCTCGCGGGCGGCTGTCACGGGTGTTTGACGGGTTTATTCCGCCGCGTCGGGCGAGACGCTTGCCAGATAGGCCGCCATATCGGCCTGATTGCTGGTCAAGCGGAAGGTCATCTTGCTGCGCGCGCCGGAATCGCCCGTCTGCTCTTCCAGCCAGGCGGTCGGATTGGTGACGTAGCCGATCAGATCCTCTTCGGTCCAGACCATGTCGGGCTTCATCTCGGCCAGTTCCTTGATGCCTGCGCCGTATTTGAAGCCCTCGTAGGATCCGATCTTGCGGCCGACAATGCCCCACAGATTCGGGCCTGTCCGGCCACCGCGCACGATCTGTTCGCCATCGGGCGTCTCGATCATGTGGCAGGCCTTGCATTTGCGGAAATCGGCCTCGCCGACGCTTGCATCGCCTGCCGATTGTGCGCTTGCGGGTATTGCTAGGGTAGCGCCCAGAAGGGTGCCGAGGATCAGATGTTTCATAACCATTCCTTGCTAACCCGGGTCGAATTGCGACCACGGTATATTCTACAACCTAAACTATAAGCATATGACGTTGCTTTGACACCCCCGGCAGAATGTCACAGGCAGCCCGATCAGGCAAAGGCGCGGTCGAAACTGTCGCGCAGCGCGACGTCCAGATCGCTCATCGAGACCGGCAGGCCCAGATCGACAAGGCTGGTGACGCCATGGCCTGAAATGCCGCAGGGCACGATGCCGCCGTAATGGGACAGATCCGGTTCGACATTGACGGCGATGCCGTGGAAGCTGACCCATTTGCGCAGCTTGACCCCGATGGCCGCGATCTTGTCCTCGCGCATGGACCCGTCAAACAGCGGCGCCTTTTCCGGTCGCGCGACCCAGACCCCGACGCGGCCTTCGCGAATCTCTCCGGTGACGCCGAATTCGGCCAGTGCGGCGATGACCCAATGTTCCAGCCGCTGCACAAAGGCGCGCACATCGCGCCCGCGCCGGTTCAGATCCAGCATGACATAGGCGACCCGCTGTCCGGGTCCGTGATAGGTATATTGCCCGCCGCGCCCCGTTGCGTGGACCGGAAAGCGCGCCTCCAGCAGGTCGGCCTCTTTGGCGCTCGTCCCCGCGGTGTAAAGCGGCGGATGTTCGACCAGCCAGATCAGCTCATCGGCCTCACCAGCGTGAATCGCGGCGACACGCGCCTCCATGAAGGCGACCGCCTCGTCATAG